>CAKVBD010000039.1 GCA_934725105.1 uncultured Bulleidia sp.
AGAATGATTAAAAATTAGATAATCTCTAAAGATAACTATTCTATCTTGGCATAATATCTATCTCGACATAAGGAGGATTATGCTAAGCTAGGCATAACCCTCCTTGCGGTGTTCCCACAATAGAATCCTCATACTCATCATCTATCATGATTCCGCTGACTAGGTATTTTCTGACAATAGAAATAACATCTCCATCTTTAATAGTTCTACCTATGATAGTCATCAGTTTGTCATGATTTACTGTGTCAAAGAACTTTTCCAAGTCAATGTCTACAATCCAATCATTTCCGTCATTTATCATATCGAGTGCTGTTAGGATTGCTTGCTGTGCACATCTATTCGGTCTAAATCCATAGCTATGGTCATGGAATTGTTCCTCATAGATTGGTGTTAAGACCTGTGCAATGGCTTGTTGTATGAATCTGTCTGTTACTGTTGGTACTCCTAGGTTTCTGACACCACCATCAGGCTTTGGTATCTCCACTCTTCGTACTGGTTGAGGTTTATATTTTCTTGTCCTCAACTGTTCCTTGATAATTTCGCCGTTCTTTGCAAGGTATTCCTTGAGTTCTGTGTACTTCATTCCGTCCACTCCCTCTGCACCTTTATTTCGTACGACTTGCAGATATGCTCTGTTGAGATTATCGTTAGATAGTATCTGCTCCATTAGACTACTTGTGTCCATGCGTTCTTTCCTTTCCGTCTCGCTTGATTTGACCATCTTTTACCCGATTGGTTACGGCAGATGTTATCTCTTCTGCAATACGAGACATACTCAAACTTATTGATTGTTCACCCCTTTGCTCCATCTCCATTACAGAGACTTCTTCACTAGTATGGGTTCGGCTGACTTCTCACAGTTCGTTGTTACTAGGCAAATGAAACCTCTGTGAGACCTCCACGCTTAAGGTGCACGCTCTTTCTCTCCATATATCTGCCGCATTTACTGTGCTTCTACAAACATGGTAGTTATTAGACTTCGCTGCTCTTTGCCAGCTTATCACTCGAAGCCCAGCCTTATATGCGATTTCTGTCCGTCAGACCAGAGATTTGCTTACAGCTTCCTTCAGATTCCACCTCACGGTAGACACCCTTGCTGTTTGGCTATACATTTCCCACTACCTGGGCATGTTCGGGACTCGCACCCGTTAGAGCGCGCCCATGGCGCGCAAACAAAGAAAAGACTTGAGATAAAATCCCAAGTCATTATTCTTACTTAAGTCCGTATTTCTTATTGAACTTTTCTACCTGACCTGCAGCTGCAGCGAATCTCTGTCTACCTGTGTAGAAAGGATGGCAGTTAGAACATGTATCTACCTTGATTTCCTTTAATACAGAACCTGTTTCAAATTCTGCACCACATGATGTACATACAACCTTAGTCTTGTAATAATTTGGATGAATTCCTTGTTTCATAGTTCATTCTCCCTTCTGCCTTATGCCTCTATACGTGCATAAAGAAAGTGCGTTAATAGAATAGCATAAACAATCTTTTTGTACAATAGTTAATCAATCAAAATACCCCATATCATAGATAATATTTTTATCGATTCCACGACTTGTATACTGATGGATTGCTGCACCATAATTCGATAAATCTTTCTGTAAAGTTCCATCATTGTTTTCTCCCCAATATGCAACCCATTTTAGGTAGCCAGTGGAAATATTATTTTCAAAATCGTTGTAGTTTGCATACACACCCGCTCTATATCCGCTCGATTGAATGGTATCACAAAATGTCTTAACAATTGGATCTAGGGAAGCATGATTCCACGTCATTCTTGCTTCTTTATACGGATCACTTTCCACATCCATCCATACACCAAGCGTAGGGTTCGCACCAGAATTTCTTAAAATCTGTATAAAAGTATTTGCTTCCTGTTTTGCAAGATTTACATCCGTAGCATACGAATACCAATACACACCATATGGAATTCCATACGCATTACACTTTGCTATATTCTTTCTAAAATATGTATCTTCCTGATCTGTAGACCAACCATATCCAGCACGAATAATCACAAACCCATCCTGATATTGCGATAAATTCACATCCCCATTCCATTGACTAACATCAACGCCATATAAACTTCTCGAACAGCTGACAATAACACCACTACCATTAATGTGATAATAATATCCACCATAAATCACATTAGATGTAGCCATTCTTCCATCACTTCCACAGAAATAGTTTCCTACTCTAGTATTAGTGACCATATATCCATCTTGATCAAAATAATACCAGGAGCCACTTACATCCATCCAGCAGTTTTTCACATATGCATTATTCTTAGTATTTTTATACATCCAGCGTTTGCCATCTTGACGCCATTGCCACTCCGTTGCATTCGGAACCCAAATGCCATCTGCATTTACATAATATCCATTGATCCACGTATCACGTGCCAGTCTGCCATCTGGATAGAAATAATTGGATCCCATCCATCCATTCGATACCATCGCACCAGAATTATCACAATAATATGTTGCGCCATCCACATCAAAGAAACCAGTCTGCATGTTACCCTGAGCATCAAAGTGATACCACTTGCCACCAATCAGACTCCATTGATTTGTAAGGTACTGACCTGTCACAGAACTCTGGTATTTCCAGATATTGCCCTGCTTCACCCAGTTCCATTCTTTCGCACCAGGTACCCATGCACCATTGCCATCAACGTAATAGCCACCAATCCATTGGTTCCTCAGCATTTTTCCATCATTGCCTAGATAATAGTTTCCAACCCATGCATTACGAACTGCTGAACCGTTTCCTTGGAAATAATACCACTCATCGACATATTGCCAGCCAGTTACCATTGCACCACTAGCATCCATGAAATACTTATTTCCATCAATTTCATGCAAGCCAGTCTGCATGTTGCCATCTGCGTCAAAGTGATACCATTTACCACCAATCAGACTCCATTGATTCGTAAGATATTGACCAGTTACAGAACTTTGGTATTTCCAGATATTGCCCTGCTTTACCCAGTTCCATTCTCTTGCGCCAGGTACCCATGCACCATTGCCATCAACGTAATAGTCACCAATCCATTGATTTCTCAGCATCTTTCCATCATTGCCAAGATAATAGTTTCCAATCCATGCATTACGTACTGCTGAACCGTTTTCCTGGAAATAATACCATTCATCAACATATTGCCAGCCAGTCAACATTGCACCAGATGCATTAAAATCATAAATTTGCCCATCAATGATATTTAAACCAATTGTCTGATTTCCATTTTCATCAGAATAATACCATCTTCCACTGATGAATTTCCATGATTTTTCACTAGAAGTTGCATCCACAATATTCTTTGCTTTTATAAGATCAAATGATTTTACAGAATATGTTGCATATTGATTATTTGTTAATCTGTATAAATTGTTTTGATTTAAAACTGTATGAACTGTATTCTGATTTGTATGATTGAGTTCTTTTGTGATTTCCTTGGCATATGTAGTCAATGTACTTGTAGACAAAACAGAAACCGTCGCTCCAAAACACAAAGTTGTTTTTAATGCATTCATACACTATTCCTCAAACCCCGCCTGATAATACAATACATTTCCATCAGCATCTGTCACATAGAATATACGTGCTTCATTTTCAACATTCGCTGTATTACCATTTGCAGTTTCATGATCAATGACATCTTGCAATGCTTCTTGTGCTGTAGCATATTGCCCACTCAAGTAAGAACATTCCGCATAATACCAGTCACTTCGATCAATCTGATTCCAGTTAGATGGATCATCAATTCCAGCTAAATCAACAGGTCTATAGCTATATAACAATGTATCTGTTGGCTGTTCCGTAGGTGCAGCACTAATATTCACAGTATAAGATGCTTCAGATACATTTCCGTGAATATCACATGCATGTACAGACACAGAATTCTCATTCTTTACAATTGTATACCAGCCAGTCTCATACATTCTCTTTTCTAAAACATCATCTATCTTTTCAGGTTCCGCTTCTAAATACATTAAGCTTCCATCTACAGGATCTTCCACTGATTGAATATTTGACTGTGCATCAAAAGCATCCATATTATCTGTATCAACAGTGTCATTGAAAAATGTAATCACAGGTGCTTTTGTATCCTTCACTACAAATTCACATTGAATCTGATTAGATTTCGATCCCTGTTGTAATGTATATGTTACTGTTGTTTCTCCCACTGCATTTAAAGAAATCTTTTCTGGAGAACTAGAAACAGCCACATTGTCATTTGTAACAACATATTCCATTGGTGATATTTCACCATTCGAATATTCAATTTCCAACTGATGATCCTTATTCAAGCTATCCTCAGTAAAAGTAATATGAGAAACGCTATTTTTGTAATGATTGTTCACTAAAACAACCGCAGTAGTTATTGCTGCGACAAGTACAATACTTCCACCAACAAGAACTTTCTTCTTTAATTTCATAAGATTTCTCCGTCCATATTTTATCTATGAATACCGTATCCTACATAACCACCTGTTAAATCATAACTATTTGTACTTCTTTGATTCCAGATCATTTCAATTCCATACCATCCATTATGTGCATTCCATGGATCATAAACTTGTGTACTTCCACCAGAATTTCTAAATAAAACAATTGCATGTGTACTACCACGACTTGTAAATGTTCCTGCACCAACCTGGAATACAACAATATCACCAGCATCCAAACGACTTACAAGTGTTGCCAGACTATCAATACCAGTTGTTGCCAAACCCCAATGTTCAGCACCATATTTAATTGCTAATCCAGATCCACCATGCTTTCTTCCCGCAAATTCTCCAGTTGTCACTAAATAGTCAGCCATAATTTTAGGATTGACGCCATTATGCAAAAAACCATTTACTGCCATTGCGACAGATGTAGGAACACATCCAGTACTGTATAAGCTATATCCATTATATGTTACTGAAGCCCATTGTGGATCACGCTGTGAATAATAAACTGGAGTTACATTATCCCATTTTCCATCTGCACCAACATGATAATCACCAATCCATTGATTTCTTGCCATTTTTCCATCTGCATTCAGATAATAATCTCCAGACCAGGCATTTGCTAACATTGCACCGTTATTATCAAAACAATAATCATCACCATCAATTTTCTGCCAGCCAGTTACACTATAACCATCTTTATCAAAGTAATGCCAGAAAGAACCCGTCTTCATCCATTTACTTTTCACAAAATTTCCTGTTCTAGTATTAACATATTTCCATTTGTTATTTTCTCTAACCCATTGCCAAGCAGAAGCATTAGGCACCCATGCACCATTTCCATCAACATAATAGTCTCCTATCCATTGATTTCTCAGCATCTTGCCATCACTGCCTAGATAGTAGTTGCCCATCCAGCCATTGCATGCTGCCATGCCATTTGCATGGAAATAATACCATTCACCTGCATACTGCCAGCCTGTTTTCATTGCACCATTGCCACCTAGATAATACAGATTTCCATCAATTTCCTGTAAACCAGTTTGCATATTACCTTGTGCATCAAAGTGATACCATGCACCATTGATATATGACCAGGCATTACTTAAATTCTGTCCTGTTCTTGAACTGTGATATTTCCAGATATTTTTTTCTTTGATCCAACGCCATTCACTAACACCAGGTACCCATGCACCATTTCCATCAACGTAGTAGCCATCTACCCATTGATTTCTCAGCATTTGGCCATCACTGCCTAGATAGTAGTTTCCTACCCAGCCATTGCGTGCAGCGATTCCGTTAGCATGGAAGTAATACCATTCCCCTGCATACTGCCAGCCTGTTCTCATCGCACCATTGCCATCTAGATAATACAGATTCCCGTCAATTGTCTGCAGTCCAGTCTGCATGTTACCTTCTGCATCAAAGTGATACCATGCACCATTGATATATGACCACGCATTACTTAAATTCTGTCCTGTTCTTGAACTATGATATTTCCAGATATTATTTTCTTTGATCCAGCGCCATTCACTAGCACTTGGTACCCAAGCACCATTTCCATCAACGTAGTAACCACCTACCCATTGATTTCTCAGCATCTTGCCATCACTGCCAAGATAGTAGTTTCCTACCCAGCCATTACGCGCTGCCATTCCATTAGCATGGAAGTAATACCATTCATTGCTAATATACTGCCAGCCTGTTTTCATTGCACCATTGCCATCTAGATAGTACAGATTTCCATCAATTGTCTGCAGTCCAGTTTGTGTATTGCCCTGTTCATCGAAATGATACCATGCACCATTTGCGAAAGACCATGCATTCACATTACCTTCAGCTTTTACATTAATCATACTTGAAGTAAGAATCAAAAACGACAATAATCCTTTAATACATCTTTTTGTTTTCATTTCATTTCCCCTAAATAATTTATATACACAAAAAAGCACGTCAAATAACGCACTTTTTAGTATATCAAAATTATTTTTTCATGACGCAGTAAATTTTATCTAAAGTGCAAACAAGCCTTCGTTCATTTCTTCTTTATCATTCACACTATTTAACGCTTCACTTGCCAATTGGATACTCTCATATCTCAAATATCCATCTACAAATTCATCATTTTCAAATAAATCACTTGGACAATTCCAAACAATTTCCTTATCAATAACAACCAAATGCATTGTATGCTCACTGTAAATCACATTACCACCCAAACCTGTCATATATTTAACAATTTGAGGATTTGTCTTATCATTTACAACAAAATGTATTCGAACACCATTCCAATGAAGTTTAGATAATAAATCATAGTATTGATAAAACGAATCAAAATCATTTGTTGTAGAAAAGAAAGTGATTTCCTTTTTCGCATTCTTCATATCATCAACAACTTGCTTTTTAAATCCTTCATAATCAAACAACATTTTCTCGATATCACTATCACCCGTCTCATTTTGAATGAAGTAACCATTGCTCAAATATACTTTCAGTCGCTTTTCATACATACTTTTTGCCATTCGTATTTCAGAATCCACATAGTCATATACTTTAATCGTATCTTTATTTTCAAATTCTCTTTCAATTCTTCCTGTATATTGAATCACTCGATAATCCGCAGAAAAAGGTGCAGTGATAAACAAAGTACGCAATGCTGGAAGGTCAAACCCTTCACCAATTCCTTTGCTGATTGCCAATAAAACAAACGGTTTATCAGATAAATCCTTTAATTTCTGCAAAGTTTCATTTCTATCCTTCACTTTTGTTTTTCCATGGATGATAAATACATTCTCAACAGATTGTTCCAACATTTGTTTCAATGTCTCTAAATGTTCAATTCTTTCTGATAAAACAATACATTGACTATTTGCTCTATATTCTTTTAAAACATCTTGGAAAATCATGTAATTTCTTGCTTGATTCTCACAAAGATATTTCAATAACTCTGTAGGAGTATAATCTTTCTCAAGAATTCTTGTATTTGTATATCGTGGAATTAATATCTTATGCATTGCACTAACAGACTGCTTTCTTCCATTTGCTCTAATTGGGCCACAATACATTTGCACAACAGGGAAAAGACCTTTTTGTTTATCCGGGGTAGCTGATAACCCATACACTCTTTTGGCTTTTACACGTTTTAAAATCAAGTCATATGTTGTACTACCAATGTTATGACATTCATCAACAATAACCATTCCATAGTTCGAAAGTATTTCATCAATATTTTCCATAGCTGCTAATGACTTATCCACCGCAACATCAACATTTCCAAATACTTGTTTATTATTTCCATCAATCCTTCCAATATAAGTATTCTTTTTTTGATCACACCCTTCATATTGAAGAAATTTCTTTATTTGGCTTATCCATTGTTTTTGCAATACGACACGATTCACGATAATTAAGGTATTCACTTTTAATTGTGCAATCAAATAAATCGTCGCAATCGTTTTTCCCCAACCTGTTTCTGCCTTTAGAATTCCCAAATCATATTTCATCAACTTAGAAATGGCTAATGATTGATCCTCACGTATATTACCTTTAAACGCAACTTCAATTTCTTTTCCCTGAACACAATGATTTTCATAGATCCATTGCGTTCCTGGCATCCTATCTTTCAAAAATTCAAATCTTCCTCTAGGAATATATAAATATTGATCAGTTTCTTCATACCAGCATTTAATCCTTGGTGTATTATAAATCGGCAAATTCATCTGCACTTTATTTTTATAATCAGGATTGATTATGGAAGCTGAACGTTTGATTAGATTCAATGTTGCCGCATTCAATCCATGCTTTGATATTCTTAACATTGATTCCTCAACACATTCAATTTCCCTAGCGTATTTAAAATCTGTATCCAATGATAATGCCAATTGATCATTTTCAAAGAAGTAATCTTCTTCATATTGTGTTAATACTTCAATCTCTTCTGGTGTGATTTTTTTGATTTGTGCTAAATATTCCATTGGGTGCTTTATATATTTTCCATCCGTATCAATAAAGCATGTTGTTCTCTCTTTGCTAAGCAGTGCATGTTTCCAAAATGGTGCTGCAATCAAATTTCCCAATCCCTTTTCATTTACATAGTCTTGATTTGGAAAAATACGATCAAAACTTTTAAACGAAATATTCTTATTGCGATTCATTGCTTTTTCTAACAAACAATTCGCTAATCTTCTTACTTTATATGCTTGTATTGCATGAGAAAAGAAAAACCAAAGATGACCACCTTGCCCGCTTGCACTCTTTTCCATGACGCATTCTAATTCAAGTTCTCTAGCAATCCTATAGACACATAACATTGCTTCAAACCAATCATCCTCATCAAAATCAATCGCCATAAAATAACAAGTACTGTTATTTTGCAAAGGATATAGTCCTATTCCTGAAAATTCAGCATCTTTTAAATGTTTTGATAATATGTCGTTAGTTAATGGTTCTCTTTCAAAATATCGACACTCTATACATTTTTGCTTCATTCGATGCTTATGTGGACAACATTCTTTCATATTATTTTTACAAGATGGTGCCCAGCCATATTTATTTTGCTTCTTATTCCAGAAACGGTACGCAAAAACAGTGTCATTCCCTCGGAAATAACTTTTAAATATTTCTATCTTTTCATTTAAAGACAACTCTTCCCCATCTTTAAAATAGAATATTCCATTTTCTTTCAACAATTGCTTAAGCCTTTTATTCTCAGCCTCTAATTGTCTATATTCATCTTCATTATGCATATCATTTCTTCCCACAACACTATCAATAGTATTTACATCTCTTCTCCATCACTCTCAATGACTTTCTTCAACCAGTGATAGCTCTTCTTTGGAACACGTTTCATATCCCTAAGATCATGATTTGTACGATTCACATACACAACACCATATCTCTTTCTCATATCTCCCTGGGAAGAAAGAATATCAATTAAGCCCCAGCCAAGATAGCCAAGCACTGGAATACCATCTTCATGCATCGCATTAAACATTTCTTTAATATGTTCTCTATGATACGCAATACGATAATCATCCTGGATTTCATGTTCACCATCCCATTCTTCCTGTACACCAATACCATTTTCAATTGGGAATACAGGCAATCCAGTTCTTTTATAAATCTTATTGATTACATCTCTAAATCCCAATGGATCAATCTGCCAGTTCCACTCTGTTGTTTCCAGATACGGATTATCCTGTCCACCATACATCAAATATTCATTTGGCACTGTTCCTTCAGGAATCTTATCTGAATTCACTGTTGTTGAACAATAATAAGAGAAGCAAATATAGTCTTCCTTATGATGACGAATCACTTCTAATTCTTCCTCTGTTGCCTTCATATCAATACGATGCGTTTCAACATAATGCATCATTTCCTCAGAATAATGTCCATGTGCAAAAGCATCCAGCAATGTTAAATTCATAAACTCATCATGCTTTCTCGCACATAAAATATCCAAAGGTTTACATGTAGCAGGATACACTTCACTATATGCAAGCATACCACCAATCTTTGCATCACTATTCTCATGCAGATAATCACAAATCGCACAATGTGCATACATTACATTATGAAAAATCTGATACAACGTGTTTGTATTCTTCTCACAATTCTCACTGCCTGCAATCTTATATGCATACGGATTATGATATAAATTCTGTTCATTAAATGTAATCCAGTACTTCACACGATCGCTATAACGATCAATGATTTTCTTACCAAAACGAATAAATGCTTCTGTCACGTCTTTACTCAAAAAACCATTGTATGCTTCTGCTAGATGCAATGGCATATCAAAGTGATACATACAAATCATTGGTGTAATGTTTCTTTCCAGTAATCCATCAATCAAACGATCATAGAAAGCCAATCCTTCTTCATTGAATTCACCATCACCATCTTTCACACATCTACTCCAGGAAACCTGGAAACGATACATATTCATACCAAGATCTTTCATTAAGTCCAGATCTTCATCAAAAGAATGATAATTATCATTCGCAAAATGCCAGTCACTGCGATGTTCTGCAGGTTCTACAATGTCATAGACAGACAAAGACTTTCCACCTTCATTCCATCCACCTTCCGTCTGCATGCTGCTAGAACTATTGCCCCAAAAGAATTGTGTCATTATAAATTGTCTCCTTTTATAAACTTCTACTTCTATATTGTCATTTCGTTCATATTTCTTCAAGCATAATCCATTTCTCATATCTATAATTCGCCAAAAGGTGCAAGTTACTGTCTTAAAAAAGTACTAAAAGGTGCAAATTATACATTCAAAAACATGCTTAAAGGTGCAAATCATACTCCAAAAAAGGTATAAAAAGGTGCAAGTTATAATGAAATCCATTTTACAAGTATAGAAAAAAGAGATATTGATGCGTAAATCACTCACACAATACCTCTTTTTTTCATTACTTCAAATCTTCTCCATTACTCTGGATACATTTCTGATACCAGTAGTAAGAATCCTTGCACTTTCTTTCCATTGTGCCCTGACCATAGTTATCGGCATCAACGTAGATCTGACCATATCTCTTAGCCATTTCACCTTCACCATTACTAACCATGTCAACGCATCCCCAATACAGATAACCCATTAAAGGAATACCATCAATATCAACTGCATCCTTCATAGACTGGATATTAGCTCTCATATAATCAATACGATAATCATCATGCACTGTATTATCTTCAAATGTATCATTCCATCCAATACCATTTTCAACACAGAATAAATCACAATGATATCTATTATAGAATGTATTCAATACAATTCTTAAGCACTGTGGATCTGTAGCCCATCCCCATGCATTTGTTTTGAGGTAAGGGTTTGCAATTGTTCTTTGCATTGCACCATTACCTTCACCCTTTTCCATGTCTTCATCAACATGTGTTGTTAATACATGAGAACCATAACATGAGAAGCTCAAGAAATCACAAACACCAGCCTTCAATAAAGCATCATCACCATCTTCAAAAGGAATTGTAATATTCTTTCTTTCATATTCCTTTAGCTTATATTTAGGATATACACCTGTCATCTGCACATCAGAATAGAACAATGTTCTATCTTCCTGCTGTTTTGCTAATAACTGGTCATATGGATCACATGTATAGCCATACACAGGACCAAAAGCAAGCATCATACCAACACGAATTTCCGGATGAGACTGATGTGCCGCAATCACTGTTTTCGCACTTGCCAAGAACTGGTGGAACGTTGCATTCGCAATATTCTGTTCATCCGCATGAATCAAGCCAGCAGTTACATAAGGAGCAGCTTCAATACAGTTAATTTCATTAAATGTTAAATAATACTTACACAAACCTTCAAAACGATCAAAGCATGTTTCCGCATAACGAACAAACATATCCACAAGTTTACGATCATCCCATCCATTAAATCTCTGTGCTAATGATAATGGCGTTTCATAGTGAGACAATGTAACAAGTGGTTCAATACCATACTTCTTACACTCTTCCATGACACTCTTATAGAAAGCAACACCTTCTTCATTCACATTTGCATCATCACCATTAGGAAAAATACGTGACCATTTAATAGAAAGTCTAAAGCACTTAAAACCTTCTTCTGCACATAGTTTGATATCTTCTTTATAATGATGATAAAAATCAGAAGCAATGTGAGAAGGATAATAATACTTGTCATCATCTAACAGACAAGGAATCGCACCTTCTGGTAAATGTCTTTCTTCAGAACCAAAGCATAAAGGTGTAGAACCTGTTGTTCCATCTTCCTTCTTCCAAGTTACCTGACGACGAACTGTATGAGAGCCGTTTGTCATAACGTCTGCAGTTGCAAGACCTGCACCACCTTCAAATACACCGCCTTCATACTGATTGGCAGCAGTAGCGCCACCCCATAAAAAATCTTTACTAAATCCCATAATACGTTTTCTCTCTTTCTGCTTTCTATTATAACAACTTTATTTATACACTCGTCAGTAAAAATGCCATATATGTTGGAAGTGTTAAGATTTTCTCACTTCTTCCAACATTGTAATCACCTAGCTTGATCACCTGATTCACATGATATTTCTCAGGATGTTTCAATATTGTTTTTGTGCTCTTTGTATTTCCTGTGGTAGCCTTCACTTCAACAAGTGTACATTCCCCTTTATAGCGAATTACAAAGTCAACTTCTAGTCCGGAATCTTTACGATAGTAGTATAGTTTTCTTCCCATTTTATAAAATATATCTGCAACAAGATTTTCAAACATTGCACCTTTATACCCATAAAGATTTCCTTGCAGAATATCAAATTGTGTACCATCTTCCAACATACTTACAAACAAACCAGTATCACACATATATACTTTGAATATTTCTTCAATTGCATTTCCGTCTAATGGAAGTTCTGTCAAAGAAAGATTATGACATCTTGTAATAATCCCAGCATCTTCAATCCATTGCAGACTGCCAACAAATGATTTTGCGGTTGCTTTTTTTTGAATCAAAGAATATTGAAATTTCTTATTTTCTTTTGCCAATTGTCTAGGAATCGATTGAAAACATTCTTGAATTTTAGATTTATCTCTTCCCTGTGCATATTTCACCATATCATCTTCATACGATCTAACAATATCTCTCTGCAATTGAAGTACTTCATTCATTTGCTTCCTAGCCACAAACGCACTCACAACTTCAGGCATTCCACCAACAACTGTATATTGCAACAATAATTCCTTCAATCTTTGATGCAACGCTTCAGGAATCACAGTTTCATCTTCCAGTGATTTCCTTAAAATTGATATGATTGCTTCAGATATTCCATTCGCCCATAGAAACTCTTCAAAATCCAAAGGATTCATATGTAACGTTGTTTCTGAGCCAACAGGAATCGACTTAGGTTGTTCACCATAGCCTCTCACGCCAAGCAAAGACCCTGTTCCAATGACATCATAACGTCCATCGATTCTAAAGAATTTCAATGCAGTTCGTGCTTGTGCACATTCTTGGATTTCATCCAAAATCAATATTGTTTTCTCAGCTTCAAATACAGCCTTTTGACCAAGCAACGCAGAAATCATCATCGTTATATTGTCCACATCTAATGATCCAGAAAAAATCGAATTATATTCCGGATTTTCAAAAAAGTTCAAATACACAACATGTTCATAATTATCTTCCGCAAATTTCATTACAGAATATGTTTTTCCACATTGTCTGCATCCTTTTATAATTAATGGCTTTCTTTCCTTTGTATTTTTCCATTGCAACAATTTTTCTTCTATTTTTCTCTTCAACATAAATGTACCTGCTTCTAACTACATTTTACTTTGAAGTCCATATTTTTCAAGGGACTTTTTTTGGCGAACTGTGACTTTTTCAAGGGACTTTTCTATGTAAACTGCAACTTTTTCAAACGACTTTCCCAAAAAAGAGCACATCATATTGACGTACTCTTGTAAAAATTATTCTTCAATAAAGATTGGACTCGTCCATGCACATGAACCATTCTTTTCCAAGATTCTACAACGAATCTCATCACCATCCACAAGGTCCATATCCATCTGCACATCCTGTGTATACCAGCTATCCAAAGAAGCCTTATGCACTCTAAACTTATACGCATTATGCCAGAAAGGATCACTTCTATAATATTCAGTAAATCCATATCTTTCCTTCAATAATTGCTGGACTTCTTCATCCATAGAGTAAACATGTGTACCCTGTACTAATTCATTGACAGTCAGATGAACCTTCTTGCCTTCCATCTCAATATCAACATAAGAATCTAAAGTATCTTCAATTTCAATCTGGAAACCTTCTGTTGTAACACTGCTAGGTCCCATCCACTTCCCTGTAGCTGTAGTAGAATGTGTTGTTAAAGTAAAATCTAATTCATTATCAGTCTTGTTATCAATAGACTGTCCAAATGTACTAAAGCAAGGAGTCACAGATAAAATCTTTCCAGGAGTTTTGATCATGCCCTTCCAGACTCTTTCTGTAAATTCAGAGAATACTCTAAGGTCTGGTCCCCATCCAGCTTCAATAAAGAACTTATAGCGAACCTTTTCGTTTCCTGCAGGCATTTCTTCGTCCGGTCCAGCAATCAAAGCAATACGCTTTTCATTCTTAAGCACTTCAATGCGATCAATAGAATCCATACCTTCCACATGCAAATGCATTGTATGCTTGCCGGCCTTTGTGACATCACCCATCATTGCCTCATCCAGTCTAAAATCAACATCGATTCTATCCTTAGATACACCATAGACATGTCTTTGTCTCAATGCCTTCCAGATTTCTTCCTTAGAATTATCCTTTGCAACAACAGCCGCATATCCAAATCCATACACACCAGGACAGCTATGATTATCACCAGAAGCAATCAAACCAAAATGATTCCCCTTCTTCAAACCAGTAGAAACGCTGGTAGCGTCTGTTCTAGGTCCCATATGTACATGTCTATCCATGTTGATCCAGTTATCATCACATTCACTAGATCCATGAGAAGAATAGACTTCCGCAAATGGTGAAAATGTATCGTTCTGGCGATCCCAGTCTTTTCCTCTATTCTTTAGCTGATATGCTGTATGATGTGGAATACCAATTGCTTCAATACCATCATAGTTTTCAATTAATTTATGATAATCCAAAACAAAGCAAGGATCTTCATCATTTGTCGCAAAGAAAACATTGTGGTCACCATCAAGTCCATTCCCCTGCCATTCATAACCCATGAACATTGGGAAACCTTCTTCATTCACTTTTTTAACTGCTTCACGCAGTACTTCCCAGTCCACTTTAATACTTTCCATTGGAATTGTATCTTCAACTCCAAGTCCAGTACTATCTTTTCTCATTCCAAATGGATAATACGCAATTGGCCAGAAATCTAACGTCTCGCGAATCTGTGCAATCCATTTATCTAAGTCTTTCATCTGATCATGATGAATATTACTGTGAAAGTCTGTCCAAAAAATTGGCATAATTTATTCACCTCTTATCTTTCCGATCTGGCACCCAGTCAACTGTTTCCTGATACCAGCGTAGTATCGTTTTCTGAAACTCAAGGATTGCTGACAAGTAAGAAGGATCATCAATTACATTTACCTGTTCATCTGGATCCTTGCTTAAATCATACAGCTCATCCTTTTCATAAAGTCTCATCGTATATTTTAAATCACCCATCCTGCACATGACCGCTCTACCATGTGCACCATCTTCCTGATGCTGCACAGAAAGTCTAGGCCAGTACATATCTGCAGGATCATCATGTCCAAGTTCCATTGCAGGACGATCTCCCATTGGTCGACCACCTTCCGCAAATACTGCTTCCTTGTGCGTTTCATCACCCTCTAAAACATGTACTAAAGATTTACCATACTGTACATAATTCAATGGAACGCCAGTCATTTCAGAAACAGTAGCATTCAGATCCACAAGTTCCGCAAGTGCCTTTGTCACTCTAGGTTTGCATGAAATATTTCTGGATGGTTTGATAACTAACGGAATATTCGTCAAGTCATCTTCAAAACAATTCTGCAGTTTTTCAACAATGTCATAATCCCCAGTATAATCACCATGATCAGAGAAACAGAAGATGTTAGTATCATCATAGAAACCACATTCCTTCAGTTTATTTACCACTTGACCCAACTGGTCATCCCACTTTGCAGTCATACCTAAATACACTGCTCTCAATTCATTCCATCTCTCTTCACTCCAATCGTGAAGTTCCATGCGATTCGCAGTTTCTACAAGCATTTTAGGTTTTTCTGAATTCCACTTTTTACGTGGCGGCAAAGCATTTCTATCAATCATTGAAAACCAAGGCTCACATACACCATATGGTGGATGAGGGTACATCAATGTACAGTAGATAAAGAATGGTTTATCATTTCCTTCCCTTTTCTTACGATCTAGATATTCTAGGCAAGCATTGACACACCCCACATCTGCAGGACCACTTTTTTCTTCTGAAACTTTTCCTATATAGAAAGAATATTCGTCTTTATTAAATGGCAAATCATCCGTAGCATCATGTTTTGTATGCTGAAGAGAAGACATCACATCATATGTTTTATCTCTTGTATTGCCAGGATTGATTCCGTTGTAGTATTCATCACAATAGTCTGTCTTTGTCTTGTCACCTGGAACAACATCATTTCTACCAATCCAGATCACTTCATATCCCGCATTTTTCATAATACGTAAGATATTTGGTTCATCTTCTTCCTGAAGGAAATGCATTGTTCTATGACCTGTTGTATGAGGATATAAACCAGACAAGAAGGAACAGCGACTTGGTACACAAACTGGATTTTGACAATAGGCATTTTCAAAACCTACACCTTCTTCTACTAACGCATCTAAGTTTGGTGTAATAGAAGCAGGATTTCCAAGGTAGTGCTGTGTATCCGCACGCATCTGATCCGCTACAAAATATAGAATATTAGGTTGATTTGCCATAACGACTCCTTTCAATTAGTTCTGAGATTCTTTTTCTAATTTTAATTCCTGATTATCACACATCTTAAAGAAAGGATAATAGATTAATGTAGAAACTGCAATTAATACTAACTGAAGAACAACTCCCTTCCAGCTTCCATAAGCAATGAAGCCAGAGAATAAAATTGGAGTACCTGTAGGGATAGATGTACCGATCATGTATGGAACGATACCAGTAGCCATTGCTGCATAGCCTAGTAATAATGTAACTGTTGGAGCAATTAACATTGGGATTAATAAGATTGGGTTTAATACCATTGGGAAACCGAATACCATTGGTTCAGAAATTCCACAAAGACCAGCAGGTAAAGAAATCTTGTTCAAAGCCTTGAATCTAGAAGACTTCGCAAATAATGCGATACATAGACATAGACCAATCGCACAGGCAGAACCACCGATGTTACCAATTGTCAGCCATGCACCTGTTGTCAATACGTTTGGAGCCTGTGTTCCAGCTGTATACGCTGCGAGGTTTTCAAGTGTTGCTTCTGTATACATAGCATCTCTAAAGCTGCCAGCAACCATACCGCCGTGGATACCGAAGAACCACATTAAGTTACATACAAGAAGCAATAATGCATACGTAATTGGAGAAGCTGTCAATACAGATAATGGAGCCTTTAACAAGCCATAGATCAAGTCTGTAACTGTGCCATAAGATGTAGCTGCTACGCCAGTCTTAATTAAGCAGGCAAGTAAAGCAATACCTAGAGCAGGAATCATAGCGTTGAAAGATTTCGCAATCATTGGTGGAACAGATTCAGGCATCTTGATCACGATGTTGTATTTAACAAATAAATTATGAATTCTAGGAATCAAAATACCAACGATCATAGCTGTGAATAAGCCCTTAGAACCTAAGTAGCCAGTAGCAATTGCGGCAGTCACCTGTACTGTAACGTTTGTTTCTGGATCAACACCAGTTACACCGAGTGGAAGTAAAATCAAGAATACCATTAATGCAATAATTCCAGAAGCAGTAGCATCGTCATCTTTCAAACCAATGACATCAGCTTCCGCCTGGGCAATGAGGAATACTGCATATACAGAGATCATGTCTGAAGTAAAGGCAGCAGGAATAGAAAGAACTCCCTTTAAACCTGTACTTGTAATAAAGTTTTGATAAACACTAATGTTTAATGATGCAAGTAAAGTGAAAATAGCACCAACCATTACGATTGGCAACATGCTCGCAAAACCTTTACTGATTCCCTTTAATACTTTGTTCTCATTTACTTTCTGAGAAAAAGGTATTAGGACATTTTGCAATTTATCTAAGATACCATTCATTATTTCTGTCCTCCTTGTATCTTGCCCACATACTCTATCTTACTTTGGACCAAGTTTCAATACTTTTTTGGACTTTTGTTCTTATTTATTTCTGAAACTTTTTCCAGTATAATATTTCTGAAAGAAGAGAAAATTTTTATGAATCCATTAGACAGAATTCAGTCATATTTTGAAAACTTTACAAAGACAGAACAAGAAATTGCTATCTATATTATTAACAATCCATTAGAGACTGCTAGAAAAGACATCAACACAATTGCTAAAAGTGCACATAGCTCTAAAAGTGCACTCATTCGATTCTCTCAAAAAATTGGATACTCTGGGTTTTCAGAATTCAGATTTGATTTATCCAGATCTTTAGTCACAGTCAACGGGCAAGAAACTGCAGATGAAAACAAGCCACAGATTCATGCAATTGCAGATGCCTACTGTCAATATATCCAGCAGCTCAAAACCGCAATTCTTCCAGAAGAACTCGAACAGCTGGCACAAAAGATTAAAAAAAGTAATCGCATTAAGATCTTCGGCTTTGATAGAACCTATACAAGTGCCATGCAGCTGCGTCTTCGCTTAGCAAAGATTGGATATGATGGTGAAGCAGTTGATAATGTTGCCTTAATGGTAGACTTTCCTGAAATTCTAAACAAGAATGATTTAATTATCATTTTCACAATTCGTGATAACCACAAACAATATGCTCCAATTGTCGCTGAAGCACATAGTGCAGGCATTCCTGTCATCTGTATCACAATGACACCAAACCTGAAGTTCAAAAAGTATTGTGATCAATACATCTGTCTGCCATCTATTTCTAAAGAAATGGACTATTCCTTCTTAGATAACCAGGCAATCTTTATTGTATTTATTGAAATGATATTAGGTTCCTTAGCTACACTATCTAGAGAAGAAAATCAATAACTGAGTATTCCGTTCGCAGAGAGCCACTTTGTCCGGAATTGAGAGCCGCCCATTCCGTACAGAGAGCCACTTTCATAT
>CAKVBD010000040.1 GCA_934725105.1 uncultured Bulleidia sp.
GCTTACCGGTCCGCAGAAAATGCAAATCGTGCGAAAACAGAATTCCTTTCCAATATGTCCCATGATATCCGGACACCAATGAATGCGATTGTGGGTCTGACGGCAATCGCAGGAGCAAATGTTGAGAGCCCGGACAGAGTCATTGAATGCCTCGGCAAGATCACAGAATCAAGCCGCCATCTGCTGGGGCTGATCAATGAAGTATTGGATATGGCACGTATTGAAAGTGGAAAAATGACACTGGCACAGGAAGATTTCAATCTGTCAGAGTTGGTAGATAATCTTATAACACTTACGAAACCGGTGCTTGATGAACATAAACATAATTTTGATATACACATCAATCATATTGAACATGAGGCTGTCTGTGGTGACAGCTTGAGGATTCAGCAGGTATTTGTGAATCTGATGAGTAATGCAATCAAGTATACACCGGATGGTGGAAATATTACTTTTTCGATAGAGGAAAAAACCAATGGATTTTCAGAACTTGGATGCTATGAATTTACGATTGAGGATAATGGAATCGGTATGTCACCGGAATTCCAGGAAATCATGTTTGATCCTTTCAGCCGTGCAGATGACCACCGGACAACCAGAGTTCAGGGAACAGGTCTTGGAATGGCAATCAGCAGAAATATTGTGAACCTGATGAATGGAACTATTAAAGTGGACAGTACCTTGCACAAGGGAACTAAAATCACAGTAACAATTTATCTGGAGCTTCAGGAAAAAGAAAAAGAACAGAACAGAGATCTGATGAATCTGCCGGTTCTGGTTGTGGATGATGATAAGACGTGCTGTGAAAGTACAATTGACACACTGAAAGAAATCGGTATTACAGGTGAATGGGTTCTTTCTGGCAGGGAAGCTGTTGAACGTTGTTATGCACGTCATGAGCTAAAAAATGATTATTTTGCTGTTATCCTGGATTGGAAGATGCCGGAGATGGATGGTATAGAAACTGCCAGACAGATTCGGAGACGGATTGGGAAAGAGATTACCATCATTGTGCTGACATCCTATGAATTCAGCGAAATTGAAGAAGAGGCAAAGGCGGCAGGTGTAGATGCTTTTATTGCAAAACCGCTGTTCCGTTCCCGGCTGACGGCTACACTGCGAAAGTTTACTTCATGCAGAAAAGAAAATACAGCGAGAAATGATCTGGAGAAACTGTCAGAAGCAGATTATACAGGAAAAAGGATTCTGCTGGTTGAGGATAATGAGTTGAACAGAGAAATTGGTGTTGAAATTTTGAAGATGACAGGGGCAGAAGTGGAAACAGCAGAAAATGGAAAAATCGCAGTTGAAAAAGTGGAAGCTTCTCCGAATGGCTCGTATGATCTTATTTTTATGGATATCAAAATGCCTGTCATGAATGGTTATGAGGCAACTGCAGCAATCAGGAGCCTTCCTGGTGAAAAGGGGAAACTGCCTATTGTTGCCATGACTGCCAATGCTTTTGCAGAAGACGTACAGTTGGCCAAAAATACAGGCATGAATGGACATATCGCGAAACCGCTGGATATGAATAAGCTGAATGATGTTCTGGGAAACTGGCTGTAATTGCCTTCCTGGATGCATGGGAAAAGCAGCTAGGAAACATAGAGAGGGTTTTGTTATGACAGAAACTAAATATACATTTCCGAAGCAACCGCAGTCTATGGCAGAAACCCTGTGAGGGTTAATAACCACTTATAAAATTGTGCTTTTCAAATTCCAGTTTATCGAACTATTTATAAAATATGATCCGTTAACTTTTTAATCTTGGAAGAAAGCTGACGGATTTTTTTGCACTTCTTGACGAGCAAACAGGGTAGAGGTCAATTGCACATTGAATATAAGAATTTACTGATAGAAAGTTTCAATCTGTTGATTACTCATATATACTTTATTCAGAAAGATAAATCGGGATATGCCTTTTGCATAAAAAAGTGTTATTTTAGTTCCGCAACCGTTCGCAACCAAAGAAATATCATGATAATTGGTGGTAGCAACCATGAAATTTCGCTATCATGAAGTCACGAAATGAGGTGATTAAGTGAAATATGATTTTTTAGGAGTTATTGTTTTTGGCATTGTACTGCTAATCGGGGTGGCGGTGATAGCGGCATTTATCACTGTGGGAATTTTCCTCATAAGAGCATTGAGTAGATATGTCAAATCAGGCAATGTCAGAAAAGAAAAGTCCAGCATCAAGAAATCTCTCGGTGAGGTTTTGAAGCAGCATCGTGAAGAGTGTAAGATGACGCAGGAGTTTGTTGCAGAATCTATCGGCGTAAGCAGGCAGGCTGTCTCTAAATGGGAGACCGGAGCATCTGACCCAAGCACTTCTAATCTGCTTACACTTGCAAAATTGTTCAACACTACGGCAGAAGAACTATTACGTGAAGTACAATAAGCGTGGGAAATGGATGTAAGACAACTGATTCATTATAAAGGGCTATCAGATATGAAGAATAAAAAGATATGAAGAATAAAAAGACAAGAAAATTTAAGATAAGATATATCGTTTTTGGATTATTAGGTGTTATGGCTTTAGCGGCACTTGTATTTATGCGTTTTGGAGGTTTTGGCACAGGAGAAAATGTGAATCCAGAAGAGTTTTTAGCTTATGCTGAACCCGTGGAAAATATAACTGTGCCTGAAAGTGCAAAAATAATTGCATTGGGAGAAGCTACTCACGGAAATGCAGAATTTCAGCAGTTGAAGCTGGAAGTGTTCAAGCAGATGGTAAAAAATAATGGTGTTAGGGCGTTTGCCCTTGAAGGTGACTACGGTGGCTGCGAGCAGGTAAACCGATATATACACGGCGGTGAGGGGACAGCACAGGAAGCAGCTGCAGCGATTGGATTTTCCATTTATAGAACGGAAGAGATGGCAGAACTTATCTCCTATATGCGCCAGTACAATGAAAGTGCATTGGAAGGCGAAGACCTTCGC
The DNA here is from genome assembly GCA_934725105.1 of uncultured Bulleidia sp. Classification (GTDB taxonomy): domain Bacteria; phylum Bacillota_I; class Bacilli_A; order Erysipelotrichales; family Erysipelotrichaceae; genus Bulleidia. The sequence goes on from CAKVBD010000040.1 coordinate 2,944, forward strand.
TTTTACGGTTTTGATATGCAGAGGATTTCTTACAGCATGAGGTTTTTGGAAGAAGTCTGCAAAGAACTGGAAGTGGACACAACAAACTTGCAGAAACTTGTGGAAGGTGAAAACTGGAGCAGTGAATGCGATTTATCTACTCGAATTGAAACCCTTACACAAGTGAAGGAAGAATTGGAAAGCAAGAACGGTTCGGAAAATGCAATTCACTTTGTAGATAGTTTAATGCAGCATTCCGAGCTTCAAACTCTGACAAATGATGATGGTGCTACATTAAGAGATCAATTTATGGCAGAAAATGTACAGTGGATTTTACAGCAGGAGCAGCGAAACGGGCATGAAAAAATCTTTGTGACAGGTCACAACAGCCATGTCGCAAAATGGGGCAGTTTTGACTCGATGGGTAAACTTCTTTCCAAGGACGCAGCAAACGGTTACTATGTCATTGGTACCGATTTTTATAAAACCCATTGCAATATGCCGACCCGTTCGCCTGAAAAGCGTACAATTCAGGTGTTTTATTCCCATGATCCTTTAGCAAAGGCGGCAAAACTGGCGGGATTTGATATTTGTTGGTTGGATTTTACTAAAGTCCCGGAAAATTCTGAACTGGGTAGGCAGGCTTCTGAATACACCTATATGGGAACACTTGGAGAAAGCTACTCAATCATTATGCGTCTTCTTCCTCCAAGTTATCGAATGTTTCAACCTCCTGCGGTGCTTTATGATAGTATGATATTTGTAACGGATGCAAACCCTACAAAAATATTAGAAGAATAACGTATGCAAAATATAATCCGTCAGCTTTTTTTCCTAGGATTAGAAAGCTAACGGATTTTTTTCGTTTCTTGATGCGCAAACAGGGTGCACCCTAATTGCTCAAAATTGATGTTGTTAAAATATGTTATAAGTAATGGAAATGGGTAATGGATTGTATAATATTGTTTGCACATATTTGAGTAATGAAAAAATAGAACTTTGTTTGCTCGAAAATAAGTGAAAAATTGTGGTTTTAAGCGCATTTTCTATATGTGCAACTGATAATATCGTAATAGTTGCTGGAAGCAATCGTATGCTTAATCATACAATAACAGCGAAAAGAGAGGTATTCGAATGAAATATAGTTTTGTTGGAGTTGTTGTTTGGGGAATTGTTTTGCTGATTGGATTCGTTGTGATTGGTGGTTTTGTCGCTATATTGTTTTTTGGAATCAAAGCATTAAAGAAATATTTAAATACAAAAGAAGTCAGAGAAGAAAAAGCAACAATTAAAAAGAGTCTTGGGGAAGTTATTAAGCAACATCGAGAAGAATGTAAAATGACACAAGAATTTGTTGCAGAAGCAATTGGTGTCAGCCGTCAGGCAGTATCAAAGTGGGAAAATGGAACTTCAGATCCAAGTACATCTAATTTAATTGCGATAGCGAAGCTGTTTAATATCACACCTGAAGAATTGTTGAAAGAAGTGCTGTAAATGATAAAGAAAATAGTTTTATTTTTGGGTGTAGTTGCAATAGTATCTACATATGTTTTTATATACTTTGGTGGCTTTACTACAGGTAAATCATTGGATGTTGATGAATTTAAGATGTATGCCAAAACAGTGGATGAAATCTCTATTCCACAAGAATGCAACATCATTGCTTTAGGTGAAGCAACCCATGGAAATAAAGAATTTCAACAGTTGAAGTTAGAAGTATTTAAAAAACTTGTAGAAGAGAATCATGTTCGCAGCTTTGCTTTAGAAGCTGATTGTGGCGGGTGTGAAGAAGTAAATCAATATATTCAAGGCGGAGATGGCACAACAAAAGAAATTGTTAAAAAACTTGGATTTCAGATTTATCAGACAGAAGAAATGATGCAGCTGATTGAATATATGAGAGCATATAATCAAAATGCTGATGAAAATAATCAATTGAGATTCTATGGTTTTGATATGCAGAGAATTGCATATTCTGTTAGTGCATTAAAAAGAGAATGTATAAATAATGATATTGATACATTTTCATTGGATTTATTAGTACGTGATGGGTCTTGGAATCAAGATGTTAGTGATGAAATGAAAAAAGATATGCTGATGGAATTGAAAGCAACTCTAGAAATGAAAGAATCTAAGGATGAAGTGATTCATTGTGCGAATATGCTTTTGCAGAATCTTGAAGTCATGCATAGAAAAGAAACGGATGGAAGCTTGCTGAGAGATCAGTATATGGCTGAAAATGTTGCGTGGATTTTACAACAGGAACAGATAAGAGGTAATCATAGTATTTTCATCAGTGGTCATAATGAACATGTTGCAAAATGGGGAAGTTATGACTCTATGGGGAAACTGTTATCAAATCAATATAGATATTATGTGATTGGAACAGACTTCTATAAGACAAGATGCAATTTACCTGCAGGGAATCACAAACGCACGATTCAAACATTTTACTCTCATGATCCACTTGCAAAAACAGCGAAATTAGCCGGTTTTAAAATGTGCTGGATTGATTTTTCTTCTTTACTAGAAGGTACAGAAATTAAAAAATGTGCAGATGAGTATACCTATATGGGAACACTAGGAGAAAGCTATTCCATCATGAATCGTTTTCTGCCTCCTAGCTATCGCATGTTTCAACCACCTGCAACGCTTTATGACAGTATGATTTATGTATCAAGTGCAACACCAACAAAGATTATTGAATGAGCATTGATTTACATATTACAAAGGAACTATAATAAACGTGTTAAAAAATGGGGAGCTGAGTGGCTGAGAGTAGGTTCGACCTTGACCCTGAAACCTGATTTGGATAATGCCAACGTAGGGATGATATCTTTATTGTATGTTAGCTGCAGATTAGGTTTTTCTGCAGCTTTTTGTTTTTTGATCAGAATATGGCGGCAAATTGGGGGCACCACCTTATGTCGCATTAAAAAAGTAATGCAGGAAGGAGATAGAAAATGAAAACAGCATTAACAATCGCTGGAAGTGATTCCAGCGGAGGCGCTGGTATCCAGGCGGATATCAAAACAATGTGCGCAAATCACGTATTTGCGACGAGTGCAATTACAGCACTAACGGCACAGAATACATTAGGTGTTACAGGAATTATGGAAGTAACACCAGAATTTCTTGGGGAGCAGCTGGATGCAGTCTTTACAGATATTTATCCAGATGCAGTGAAGATTGGAATGGTTTCCAGTTCTGATCTAATTCGTATGATTGCTTCAAAACTACAGGAGTATAAAGCAGTGAATATTGTTGTGGATCCAGTAATGGTCGCAACAAGTGGCGCAAAACTGATTAGTGATGATGCAATTGATACATTGAAAAAAGAATTATTACCTTTAGCAACAGTCATTACACCGAATATTCCGGAAGCAGAAGTTTTGGCAGATATGAAGATTTCAAATGAAGAAGAAATGATCATCGCTGCTGAAAAAATATCTAAGAATTTTGGATGTGCAACTTTGGTAAAGGGTGGTCATCAAATCAATGATGCAAATGATCTGTTGTATAGAAATGATGCATATACATGGTTTCATGGAAAACGTATTAACAACTCTAATACACATGGAACAGGATGTACATTATCCAGTGCTATCGCATCCAATCTTGCAAAGGGATATGATTTGGATACATCCGTAAAACGCGCAAAGGATTATATTTCTGGAGCATTGAATGCAATGCTTGATCTTGGAAAAGGATCTGGACCAATGGATCATTCATTCGCAATTGATAATGAATATGCAAAGGAGAATGTTCGATGAAGAAGACTTCTTTGTTTGAGAATGCATTGATCTGGTTTGGTGCAGGTGTTTCTATCGCAGAAATACTGACAGGCACATATCTTGCACCTTTAGGATTGAAAAATGGTATTTTAGCCATTTTGGTTGGACATGTCATTGGCTGTATCTTATTGTTCTTAGCTGGTGTTATTGGTGGAAAAATGCGCTTAAGTGCGATGGATTCTACAAAAATGAGCTTTGGACAGAAAGGCTGTCTGTTATTTGCGGTATTGAATGTACTGCAGCTGGTTGGCTGGACAGCAATCATGATTTATGATGGTGCACTTGCGGCAGATGGTATAATGCATACAGGTGCGTGGATCTGGTGTTTGATTATTGGCATCTTGATTCTTGTGTGGATTGGTGTTGGTATTACAAACCTTGGAAAAATCAATACAGTTGCGATGGTTGCTTTATTTGTTTTGACTTTAATGCTTAGCAAATTTATCTTTTTTGATGGAAACAGTGCGGTTGCAGGTACAGAAGCAATGACGTTTGGTGCAGGTGTTGAACTTGCAATTGCGATGCCTTTGAGCTGGCTGCCTTTGATCAGTGACTATACACGTGAAGCTGAAGAACCTGTGAAAGCAAGTCTTGTGAGCAGTATCGTATATGGTATTGTCAGCTGCTGGATGTATCTGATTGGATTAGGTGCTGCCTTATTTACTGGTGAATATGATATTGCACAGATCATGTTGAAAGCTGGTTTAGGCATTGCTGGATTATTGATCATTGTATTTTCTACTGTTACAACTACATTCCTGGATGCTTATTCTGCAGGTATTTCTAATGAATCTATCGTGCCAAAGTGGAATGGTAAATCTGTAGCAATGATTGTAACTGTTGTTGGCACAATTGCGGCAATTGTATATCCAATGGATAACATTACTGATTTCCTGTATTTGATTGGTTCTGTATTTGCACCTATGATTGCAATCCAGATTGCTGATTTCTTTATTCTGAAGAATGATAAACGAAATGTAGAATTTGATGTATTGAATCTTGTATTATGGCTTGTTGGATTTGTTGTATATCGCTGCTTTATGCAGATTGATACACCTGTTGGTAATACAATTCCATGTATGATCATTACAATTCTATTGAGTGTTGTCATTCATAAGGTTACCAAAAAGAACAATTGAAATATTGATTTATGAAAAAATGAAAAGGATGGAATAGAATTTTTGAAAAATGGACTTTATTCGATCCTTTTTATATTGACTGTGTATATTTGCTTCAGTATAGTTAAAGTATCAAAGGCAATGACGAAGAGCGCTGTTTTGCTAAGAAGCTAATAAGAGAGTCCGACATTTGGTGAAAGCGGATAGTGGAGGCAAAATCAGTAAATCACTTCTGAGCTTGTATACTGAAATATAGTAAGTATACACGTAGTAAATCACGTTATAGATTTCGGACTTGTTGGAGTCTAGTTGAGTGGCATAGTTTTCTATGCAAATTGAGTGGTACCGCGGATATCAGATTCGTCTCATGTTTTGGGATGAATCTTTTTTTGTTGCTGGAGGGAAAAGAAAATGAAATTAAACAAAAAGAATATGGTGGTTATCAGTTTTATGTTGTTCTCGCTGTTCTTCGGAGCTGGAAATTTAATCTTTCCGCCATTTTTAGGACAAAATGCAGGAGAACATACATTTACTGCGATGGCTGGCTTTTTATTAACAGCAGTTGTATTGCCAGTCCTTGGAGTCATTGTTGTTGCGAGATTTGATGGATTAGATAAGTTGAGTGGAAAAGTTGGTAAACGTTTTGCATTAATATTTACATTATTGATTTATCTTTCTATTGGACCTGGTCTAGGTATTCCACGTGCCGCTTCTGTTCCATTTGAAATGGCAGTTTCACCATATTTGCCAGTGGATGCAAATCGTACACTATGGATGGTTTTATACTCTGCACTTTTCTTTCTTGTGGCGTTATGGCTGTGTTTGAATCCTGGAAAACTTGTACAGCGTATTGGAAGAGTTTTAACACCTAGCTTATTGATTTTGCTTGTTCTTTTGTTTATCAGTTTTGTAACAAAAGGAAATGTCAATGTTGCACCTGCCTTAGACAGCTATCAATCTTCTGCATTCCTAAAAGGCTTTACAGAAGGCTATAACACAATGGATACCATTGCAGCACTAAACTTTGGTCTAGTGATTTCAACAACACTTGTTTCCTTTGGATTAAATGAAAAGAAAGATCGTATTACACATACTGTGTATGCTGGTATATTTGCAGGCAGTATCTTAGCAATTGTATATATGATGCTTTCCTATATGGGAATGTGTTCTTCTGGTGTATATGCAGTACAGGAAAATGGTGCATGGACATTGAGATGTATTGTTCAGCAGGTATTTGGAGATGGTGGAGCAATTCTATTGGCTGCAATTTTTACATTAGCTTGCTTAACAACCTGTGTTGGTTTAATTAATTCCATTTCTCAATTCTTTTCTATCTTATTTAAGAAAGTATCTTATAAAGTTTGGGTCATTGGCATTGTCTGCTTCTCATTTCTAGTATGTAACCTTGGATTGAATGTAATTTTGAGTATTTCTGTACCTGTATTGAATATTGTATATCCAGTTTCGATTGTTCTTATTTTATTAGGTTTAACAGATACACTGTGGCAAGATCATCCATATGTATATCCATTTACAGTTTTAGGTACAGCAGTATTCAGTGTTCTTCATACATTGGATACATTAGGAATTACATTTGGAGTATTTTCTGATGTGCTGAAAATGATTCCTTTATATAGTTCTGGATTTGGATGGGTGATCGTTGCCTGTGGTATGATGCTGGTTAGTATCGTTGCTGAAAAGATGAAGAATATCCATGTCTCAGAAACACAGAATGCGTAAATACAAAATAAAATCCATCTTAAATGAGAATTGAATTCTTGGATTTTGTATTGAAATTGTGCATCAACAAGCGTATAATCGTAACGTTTTAAACGATAAGGAAGAAGGTGCACGTATGGATTATCAGAAGGTTATTAATATTGCGGTGATTGCTCACGTAGATGCTGGTAAATCAACTTTGGTTGATGCGTTTCTTAAGCAGTCTCATGTCTTTAAGGACAATGAAAAAGTAGTTGACTGTATCATGGATTCAAATGACCTTGAACGTGAAAGAGGCATTACAATTTATTCTAAGAACTGCTCCGTACAGTATAAAGATTACAAGATCAACATTGTGGATACACCAGGCCACGCAGATTTCTCAAGTGAAGTTGAACGTATCATTAAGACAGTAGATACAGTTATTCTTCTTGTTGACTCTGCAGAAGGCCCAATGCCACAAACACGTTTCGTATTACAAAAAGCATTGGAAAATGGTCTAAGACCAATCTTATTGATCAACAAGATGGATAAGCAGGATGCTAGAGCTACAGAAGTTATTGATGAATGCTATGACTTGATGCTTGAACTTGATGCTACAGATGATCAGTTGGATTTCCCAATTCTTTATGGTTGTGCAAGAGAAGGTATTGTTCGTTATGACTGGGAAGATACAAACACAGATATCGTTCCATTATTTGAAACAATTACACACCATGCACAGGCATACCCAGATTTAACAAACGAATCATTACAGATGCAGATTACAGCATTGGCATATGATGACTATATTGGTAGATTAGGTATTGGTAGAATTTATAAGGGTACATTAAAGGCTGCAACAACATACACTGTATGTAATGCAAATGGTGATGCACCACATCAGGGAAAAACAAACCAGATTTTCGTATATAAAGGATTGTCTAGAGTCAGTGTAGATGAAATTCAGTCTGGTGAAATCTGTATGATTTCTGGTATTTCCGATATCAATATTGGTGATACTTTATGTCCAGTTGGAGAAGCAGATCCACTTCCAGCAATCAAGATTGAAGAGCCAACACTTTCCATGAACTTCATGGTAAATGACTCTCCATTTGCAGGACAGGTTGGTAAGTTTGTTACTTCTCGTAATATTAGAGAAAGACTTGACCGTGAATTACAGGTTAATGTTGGTTTGAAGGTTGAAGATACAGATTCTACAGATACATTTAAAGTCTCTGGTAGAGGTGAATTGCATTTAACAGTTCTTCTTGAACAGATGAGACGTGAAGGTTATGAAATTGCAGTATCTAGACCAGAAGTTATCTTAAAGAAGATTGATGGTGTTACTTGTGAACCAGTAGAAGAAGTTGTGATTGATGCACCAAATGAATATAGCGGATCTGTTATTTCTGCATTGAATGTTCGTAAGGGTCTTTTAAACAACATGGAAGATGTTGGTACATATACAAGAATTACATATATGGTTCCAACAAGAGGATTGATTGGTTTTAGAAGTGACTTCATTAACATGACACATGGTGAAGGTACAATGGTACAGCGTCTTGCTGACTATGAACCTTGGAAGGGTGAAATTCCACAAAGAGAAAATGGTGCTTTGATTTCTACAGAAACAGGTGGTGCTATGACATATGCTCTTTGGAATATCCAGAATAGAGGTCAGCTGTTTATTGGTGCACAGACTCCAGTATATGAAGGTATGATTATCGGTGTATCTGCAAAGAACATGGATATGACTGTTAACCCAATCAAGAACAAGAAGATGACTGCTGTTCGTTCTACAGGTAACGATGAAGCAATGAAACTTGTTCCACCAAAGGTATTAACATTGGAACAGGCAATTGAATTCATTAATGATGATGAATTGGTTGAAATTACACCAACAGATATTCGTGTTAGAAAGAAGTATCTCACAGCAATTGATCGTAGAAGACATGCTAGAGAACTTGGAAAGATTGAAAACGAAGCTGACGAATAAGAAGACGGTAGAAATATCGTCTTTTTTTATGCTTTTTTTATAAATTCTTTAAGTAAACAATGTGCTGTTATGTTAAAATAATCACATATGGAAGAAAAGAAGTGTGCCATTTTCCTTGCAGATGGCTTTGAAACATGTGAGGGATTGATCGTAATCGATTTATTAAGAAGAGCTAATATTCACATTGATATGATTTCAATGAATGATACGCTCACTGTTACAACATCACAGAATGTAGTCTTGCAGGCAGAAAAATGCTATGCAGATATTGATGCAAAAGACTATGACGTTTTGATTTTACCAGGTGGTAAAGTTGGTACAAAGAATCTAGAATCTGTTGATTCTTTAAAAGAAGCCATAAAGATGCACTTTTCAGAAGGAAAGCTGACATGTGCAATATGCGCTGCTCCATCTATTTTTGGCCATTTAGGTATGCTGAAAGGAAAACGTTATACATGTTTTCCAGACTTTGATGGTGCATATGGTGGAACATATATGCAGGAATTGGCGGTTACGGATGGAAATCTGATTACTGCCAGGGGTATGGGTGCTACTTTAGAATTTGCTAGAGAAATCTTAAAACAGTTGATTGATGAAGAAGCAATGAAAAAAGTACAGCATGGCATTCAATATGAACATTCATTCCGTAATGAATAAATTGAGGAGGATACACTATGGAAAACATGTTTTCAAATGATTCAAGACAGTTTAAGTTTGATGTGCTTGTAGCATTATGTCGTTCAGCAAGCAAAGGGGAAGTTGATGAAGATGAAATCCAGGCATACGCCCACAACCTCGTTTCATTGTCATCTCCTAGAGTTAGATGCTGTGTATACAAAGAAAGAGAAGTATTAAGACAGAGAGTTAGACTTGCAATGGGAAAGAATGCTTCTGAAGAAGGTGAACACGCTAAGGAACAGATCGTTCAGGTGATTGATGCTGCGTGTGATGGATGTACGATCAAGAAAGTTCGTGTAACTGATAACTGCCGTAAATGTATGGCTAAAAGCTGTATGGCTGCGTGCCGTTTTGGTGCAATGCATATGGGTGTATACCATTCTGAAATTGACTATAAGCTTTGTAAAGAATGTGGTGCCTGTGCAAGAGCATGCCCATACAATGCTATCGTAATTACTGAAAGACCATGTTATGCACATTGTCCAGTACAGGCAATTGGATGGGATGAAAATAATCTTTGTAAGATCGATGAAAAGAAGTGTATCAACTGTGGTGCTTGTGAAAATGCCTGCCCATTTGGTGCAATTGAAGATAAGAGCATGGTGCTTCCAGTCATGAATCATATTCGTGAAGGCAAGCGTGTATATGCAATTGTTGCCCCAAGTATTCAGGGACAGTTTGAAAATACAAGCCTGGCACAGGTTATGAAGGCAGTTGAAATGATTGGCTTCAAGGAATGTGTAGAAGTTGCTGGTGCTGCAGATGCGGTTGCAGTGACAGAATACAAAGAATTAAAAGAACACAAGGAAGCTGGTGTTCCATTGACAACTTCCTGCTGTCCTGCATTTGTTAATATGCTAAGAATTCATTTCCCACAGGTATATGAAAATAACAAGAGTTCAACATTATCACCAATGCAGGCTTGCGCTAAGAGAATTAAAACGGATGATCCAGATTGCGTTGTAGCATTTATTGGACCATGTATTGCCAAGAAGAGTGAAGTATTAAGCTCTGATCTTTGTGATTATGCAATTACATATGAAGAATTAGCCGCAATGTTTATTGCTAAGGGAATCAACCCTGCAGATGTTGAAGTTGGACCACTTGAAAAGTATGCTTCTAACTATGGCAGAAACTTTGCACATTCTGGCGGTGTAGCTGCTGCAGTTGTTCAGGCTGCGAAGGAAGCTGGCGATCCAGTTGCTTATAATGCCGTTATCGCAAATGGTGGTTTTGAATGCAAGAAGCAGTTGCTCTTAATGAAAGTCGGCAAGTTCAATGGAGATATCTTAGAAGGTATGAACTGTGAAGGTGGATGTATTGCTGGTCCTGCATGTATGACAGATGCAGCTACTGTTAGAGGCAGAATGACTAAGGAAAACCTTCAGACAGACAAGAAAACAATTGAACAGTCAGTTGAATTGTTTGATATGAAAGATTTTGATATTGAAATCAAAAAGAATGCAGAATAAACTGATAACCGTGGACACTGTTCACGGTTGTTGTTTAAATAAAGCTTATGGAAAAGAAGTTAAACTTAAAAGAACTGAAATGGGTTCATCAGCCAGATCGATTTGTTGTAAAAGAAGACAAAATCATTATTGAAACAGAGCCGCATACTTCTTTGAATTTACTTGGAGGAAGTGTGGAAGGCGTAGAAATGGAACTCGTTCCAACGGGAAACTTTCATTTTTCTATCCGTTGTGATTTCCAATATAAAAATACGTTAGATCAATGTGGAATTGTTTTATACGATCAGCATGGCAGAAAACTGATTGTTGGTTGTGAAAAAAGAGATGGTGAAGTATCCAAGATCGTTGTTCGTGTGAATCATATGGATGGAACAGATCGTTCGGAAAGAGAAATTGGATCTGGAATACAATGGTTGTATTATCGTATTTGGCTGAGAGGTGGTATTGTTAGAGTACAGTACAGCTTCAATGGAAAACGATATTCAGACTTGAGAGAGTTTGTTATAGGAAATGATGAAGTTAAACTTGGTATTTATGCATGCAGTCCAAGAAATTCATCGTTTGATTGTATATTTTCTGAAGCAATATTAGATGAGGAAGTGAAAGCATGAGTGAAGTAGAAAGATTAATTCGTTATTGTAAAGTGGATACACAGAGTAATCCAGACAATGAAAATGTAACACCAAGTAGTGAAAAACAGTTTGATCTAGCTAAGATGCTAAAGCAAGAATTAGAAGAACTGGGATTAGAAAACGTAACTTTAGATGAACATTGTTATGTTTATGCATGGCTGCCTTCTAATGTGGAAGGCGCAGCAAAGACAATTGGTTTTATTGCACATATGGATACCGCACCAGATTTTTCTGGAACAAATGTAAATCCAAGAATTATTGAAAACTATGATGGAAATGACATTGTATTAAATGATGCAATGGTTACAAAAGTAGAAGATTTCCCTGAATTAAAAGCATTACAGGGAAAAACACTGCTTGTCAGCGATGGTACAACACTTTTAGGTGCAGATGATAAAGCCGGTATTGTCAGCATTATGGAAGCACTTGTATATTTGAAAAATCATCCTGAAATCAAACATGGTCGTATTGCGATTGGTTTTACACCAGATGAAGAAATTGGTAATGGTGCAAAATATTTTGATATTGAAAAGTTTGGTGCAGATTTTGCATACACAATGGATGGTGGAACTGTTAGGGAAATCAGTGATGAAACATTCAATGCTGCAAGTGCAACGGTAACATTTAATGGTTTTTCAATTCATCCAGGTTCAGCGAAAAATAAGATGGTCAATGCAGGTTCCATTGCTTGTTCCTATCAGCAGCTATTGCCAGAATATGCACGTCCAGAACATACAGAAGGTAGAGATGGATTTATTCATTTGTGTGGAATGCAAGGCAGCACAACACATGCTGAATTGAACTATATTATTCGTGATCATGATCGTAACAAGCTGGAAGAAATGAAGGGCTGGATGCTGAAGGCTGTTGATTTTGTGAATGCAATGCATGGTGAAGGTACTTGCTCCATTGAAATTAAAGATGCATATCACAACATGAAGGAAGTACTGGATGAACATCCAGATGCAGTAAAATATGCTTTCCAGGCATATGATGAATTAGGCATTACACCATTACATGAACCTGTTAGAGGTGGTACAGATGGTGCGGAATTATCTTTACGTGGACTTCCATGTCCAAATCTTGGTGTCGGTGGAGGTAATTTCCATGGACCATATGAATATTGCTGTATTGAAGAATTGCAGCAGGCAGTAACTGTTATTTTAACAATTGTTCAAGATGTAGCAAAAGGAGAATAATTATGATCTGTACTTGTACAATGAATCCATCTTTAGACTATTACCTTGAATTTGATGAAAATATCAAAAATGGGAAATTAAATCGTTCTAATCTTGAATACTATGAAGCTGGTGGAAAAGGTATCAATGTTTCTATTGTTTTAAACAACCTTGGTATTCCAACAAAAGCTTTTGGTTTTATTGGTGGTTTCACAAAAGATTTTTATATCTCTTTGCTTGCAAAGTATGAAAATATTCATCCAAACTTTACGTATACTGATGGTCATACAAGAGTGAATGTGAAGCTTCATGGGAAAGATGAAGTGACTGATATTCACGCAATGGGTCCGTATATTACACATGAAGACATGCAGAAACTTGTGAAAAAAACGGATAGTATGTATGAACAGGATTACTTTGTTTTAGCAGGTAATACACAGGAATGGTTAATTGATGAAACAGAAGAAATGCTGAAAAAATTAATCAATGAAGGTGTGAAGGTTTCATTGGATACAAATGTCAAGATCATGCAGGATATGCTGCAGTATAAGCCATTTTTATGCAAAACAACGAGTAAGGAACTGGAAGAAATTCTAAATATTAAAATTGAAAATGATCAACAGGCAATTGATGGTGCGAAAAAGCTTTATGCACTAGGTGCAAAACATGTCATTGTTTTAACAGATACATTAGCAATTCTTGTGAATGATCATGGTACATTTACATGTGAATTCCTGGATCAGGATTCTGTTGTAAATACGGTTGGTACTGGGGATTCTATGATTGCGGGATTCTTGATGAATTATCTAAGAACAAAGGATTCTTATGATTCATTGAAGTTTGGGGCATCCTGCTCAAGTGCAACTGCGTATTCTAAAGGATTAGCTACACGTGAAAAAATTGACGCAATCTATCAGAATACAGTTGTACAGAAGATTGATTGAGGAAAATGAATGAAGAAAATTTTAATTAGTTTGTTAGCAGTGGGAATGTTAGTTGGCTGTTCTACACCAGCTTCCAGCACTAAGACATCTTCTACTTCTGTTACACAGAAAGAGACAAAATTGACAATTACAAGTGATGTTGAACTTGTTTCAGTGAAAACAAATTTAGATGGATATAAATGGGTTGGAAGTGAAATTGGTGATTTTAAGGAGACATCTTTAAAAGAAACAATTCGTTTGTTCTCTGAAAAGGGAACAGGGATTGTGTACTATGGATATGTAGGCTGTCCTTGGTGTGAAAGAGCACTTCCAGAATTGAATCAGGTTGCTTTAAAATATGGAGTTCCTATCTACTATGTAGATGCATCTGTATCTCCGGATCACGATGACTATGTAACACTAACAAATGATTTTGGTGACATTCTAAAAACAGATGAAGAAACTGGAGAAAAAGAAATGTATGTGCCTATGGTCGTAGGTATCAAAGATGGAAAAGTCGTTGGCAGTCATACAGCTTTGGTTGACAGCTTTGAAATCAAAGATGAAACTTCTCAAATGAATGACAAGCAGAAAAAAGAATTACAGGACATCTATACAGATATTATTTTGAAAGTTGCTGATGAATAAAAAAGTATTTATTGTTTTCATATGTGTATTTCTTTTATGTGGATGTGTATCAAATACATCAGAAAAAGAAAATGGTGGTCTTTATAAAGATGCATCCATCAAAGTGAGTGAAATTCATGACTCTGATATTACAGAATATGAATTTTTAGAAGATGATGATCCAGCATTTATGGAAATCAGTTTTGAAGATGCGTGTAAATTTTTTAGAAACAAGTGGAGTGGAATCATATATTTCGGACATGTTGGCTGTCCTTGGTGCGAAAGAGCGGTTCCTGTACTAAATGAAGTTGCTAAAAAAGCAAATGTTCTTGTTTACTATGTAGATGCATCAAAAGATGTTGGTAAAAATGATAAAGAATCAGACAAACTGTTCGAAGAAATGAAAGGGTATATCTCTAGCAGCTATCGTGAAGATGAAAATGGAGAATTAACATTTTTTGTACCAAATGTAATTGGTGTGAAAAATGGCAAACTTGTTGATTTTAAATCGGGGTTGCCTGACAGCTATGACATTAACGAAAAAGATCAAATGAGTGATGCGGAAAAAAATGAATTATATAAAAAGTACGCAGAAATCTTTCAAAAAGTATACGAAAAATAACAAAAACTGAAGTGAAGATACAAATTTAACATGATAAAAATGTGAAGTTTGATATCAAAAAGCTTCAGTTTTTTTATATTATCTTAAATAGTAATTACGCACGAGCAAGAAAAGTTGCAGAAAATATAGAAAATTTGTGATAATGAAATACAAATTTGAATG
>CAKVBD010000041.1 GCA_934725105.1 uncultured Bulleidia sp.
TACAAGCAGAAGTAGAAATTGGAAGTGCAGATATCTGCGTATTTATGCTGATTGTAGGTGTTGTTTCTACCTGTTGTAGTATTCAACGATGAGGGATTCATTGAGTTCCTGGTTGAGTTCATTTCTTTCAGGAAGTCTTACGAATGTACCTTTCTTGTTATCCTTGTCTACATCAACGAATGCTGGTGTAGCAATGTTGGATTCAAGAGCTTCATTGATTACTGCGAAGTTTCTAGCGTTTTCTCTAACAGAGATAACTTGACCTGGCTTGATTTCAGCACTTGGAATGTCTAATTTCTTGCCATCAACTTCAATATGTCCGTGGTTAACGAGCTGTCTAGCTGCCTTTCTTGTTCTAGCGAAACCCATACGATAAACAAGGTTATCTAATCTGGATTCAAGAAGAACGAGGAAGTTTACACCTGCCATACCATCCATCTTGGATGCCTTCTGGAAAAGGTTAGCAAACTGCTTTTCGTTTAGACCATACATGTTACGAACTCTCTGCTTTTCACGAAGCTGAGTACCGTAACCGCTCAGTTTAATACGCTTTGTAGGACCATGCTGTCCTGGAGCATAAGTTCTTTTCTTAAGCTCTTCGCCTGTTTCTAAAATGGAGAAGCTTAAGCGTCTAGCTTTCTTCCAAACAGGACCTGTGTAACGTGCCATGTGTTATTCCTCCTTATGACATAAGCGAAACAACAACAGGTATAGATCATCAATAAGGGGTGTTGTTACAATGACATTTCGCTGTTTCAGCTCAGTTACTTTGCCTAGATAAATATCTTAACAACGCCTGTCTTATGACTCTACAAGCTGCTATTATTTGACGCACTTGGTATTATAGGCATACAAAAGGTTTTCGTCAACAAAATTCTTATTGCATTTCCTCTATTTCAGAATTCATGATTTCATGATAATATATTTAAGATTAGTTAGAAATGCAGAGGGTAATGTTATGAATCAGATTTTGAGTATTATCTCCGATATAAGAGTAGTGATAGGAATTGCGGTCGTTGTATTGATCTTGGCTGTATGGCTGATAGTTGAAAAGGTTCGTACAAAGAAATTCAGAAAAGAATTAGAAGGATTGGAAAAGCGATATAACGCAATTAAATCGATTCCTTTAACATTTAAAATGAATAAGGCTGTGACTGCTGCTAGAAGTAATGCAGATACAGCAAATAAAGTGAATGAAGCAAAGAAAAGCTATGATATGACGCAGGCTTCCATTCGTAAGATCAGTGAGAATCTTGCGAATTGTGAAGATGCAATTCTGCTTGGAAAATTAAGAAAAGCAGATGATATCATGAGTGAGCTTGAAACTGACATTTCCTTGACAACAAAGGAAGCAAATGATCTGGATGCTTATTTGAATGATATTCTCGCAAAAGAAACAGCACAGCGTCAGGAAGTTACAACACTCAAGAATCGTTTCCGTGCATTGAAGTCTACAGCACAGGAAAATGCTGGCAAGCTTTCTTACAACTGGAATGCAATTGAAACAAAGATTACAGATACAGAAAAGATGTTCTCTACATTTGAAGACTGGATGTATTCAAGTGATTATGAACGTGCGAATAAAGAATTGGATGTCATCCAGACAAGCATGCAGGAACTTGAAAGCATGCTTGATGATATGCCTTCCTTATTAGAAGATGCACGTGGTGTTGTTCCAAACATGCTGGAAGCATGTGCTAAAGATTACAAGAAGTGCATGTCACGTGGTGTTTATCTGAAGCATCTTGATGTTGAAACAAATCTTCGCTCGATTGACAAGGCTCTCAAAGAAGATCAGCTGAAGCTTAAGAATGGCGAAGCAAATGGTGTTGCAGAACACTTAGCTACATATAAAGAACGTATTGATCAATTGTCTAAGCAGATTCGTACAGAAAGTTCTTCTTTTGATCAGATGAAGTCTTTAACTAGAGATACAGAAGAAGTATTTGAAGAAGCTAACAAGAATGCTAGATTTGTTACTTCTGAACTTGGAGCAAATGGTGAAAAGTATGGCTTGCAGTCATTGCTTGCAGAAGCAACAAAACAAAACGATGCTTTAACTGCTTTGAATACAACAAAGAATAATGTACTGGATGCTGAAAAGAATTACATGATGCCAGCTTCCATGGTTGTAGTAAATATTGCTGATTTGAATCAGAAAGTTACGAATGTCAATCATGCCTTGAAAGATATCAAGAGCAGAATTGAAATGGCTACAGGGGATGAAGATCGTGCAAGCAAGCAGTTAACAAAACTGCAGATTATCATGAATCTCATGCAGGTGAAGATCCGCAAGTATAAACTGCCAAATATCTCAGAACAGTATGAAGATGATATGCGTAAGGCATATGAATATATCCGCTCATTGGATGGCTTGATGAAAGAAAGTCCAATCAATATGCAACTATTGAATTCAACATTGCAGGAAGCTCTAGATTTTATCTACAAGCTTTACAACAATGTCAATAATGTTGTTGGTACAGTTGTGATGGTTGAAAACACAATCGTATTTGGAAACCGTTATCGTTCAACATATGCTGATATTGACTCTGAACTGACACGTAGTGAACTATGTTTCAGAAATGGAGAATATACAAAGGCATTGACAATTGCGATTGCTACGATTGAAAAAATCCATCCAGGAAACTATGAATATATGATTAAGGAGAATTCTAAAGGTGCTTGATAGAGTATATTTTGACAACGCCTCTACAACAAATATTCATCCTGAAGTACTGAAAAGCTATATTTCTTTATTACAGAAATACTATGTGAATTCTGAGTCAATTTATAATGAAGGAATTGAAATCAACAGTATGATGGAAAAAGCCCGTCGAGCAATCGCCGGGCTTTTGGGAGTTCAAGCTTCGGATATCATTTTTACTTCTGGTTCAAGTGAATCCAACACTTCCGCAATCAAGGGCGTTTGTTTTGCAAATCCAAATAAAAAACATATTATTACAACAAATGTAGAACACTCTTCCATTATGAACTGCTGCAGGCAGATGGAAGAAGTATTCGGCTATCGCGTGACGTATCTTCCTGTCGATTCTACAGGCAAGGTATCTTTGAAGCAGGTACAGGATGCAATGGATGAAGATACGGCAATCGTATCCGTTATGTATGTCAATAATGAATCTGGTGCAATTAACCCAATCAACGAAATCAGTGAATATGTCAAAAAGAAAACACATGCCTATATGCATGTTGACTTGACGCAATCTATTGGTAAAGTGCCACTGGATATGACAAATATCGATCTTGCCTCTATTTCTGCACATAAGCTGGAAGGCTTAAAGGGAAGTGGAATTCTTGTAAAGAAATCTTTTGTTCCTTATGTTCCACTCATCAATGGAGGAGAACAAGAATTTGGCATTCGTGGAGGAACAAGCAATGCGCTTGTGGATATGATGTTTGCAAAGACATTGCGTCTTGCTTTAGAAAATGGAAAGAAATATCATGCATACATTCAAGAAATGCATGATCGACTGATTGCTGGATTAAAAAGTATTGATGGTGTAGAAATCAATTCGCCTGCAGATGCAATTGCTTCTACCGTCAACTTCTCCTATGAAAATATTCCTAGTGAAGTGATGCAGAATGCTTTAAATGAAGGTGGATTTATGGTCAGTGCACGCAGTACATGTGATTCAAAATCTATGAATCCAAGCTATGTTCTAGAAGCAATGGGTTTCAGCAAGAAAAGAGCTTCTTCCTGTATTCGTGTTTCTCTTTCGTATCACAATACAATAGAAGAAGTCGATCGTTTTATTGAAGTATTGAAAGGAGTCATTCAACAATATGGTTAAATATGATACAGTCTTGATCCGTTATGGTGAACTTTCTACAAAGGGAAAGAATCGTAAGGATTTTATTACACGTTTATTTCATAATGTAAAGTATGCATTGCGTGACTATCCAAATTTGACATATCAAAAGACACACGATCGTATCTACATTAAATTAACAGATGAAGATACAGATGAAATCAGTGCGAAACTAAAGAGAGTCTTTGGTATCAGTTCTTTCTCATTTACAGAAAAGGTAGAAAGCAACATTGAGGAAATCAAAAAGACATGCCTGCGTATTGCATCTGAATCTAACAAGAAGACATTTAAGATGATGGCAAAGCGTCATGACAAATCTTTCCCAATGATTTCTGATGAAATCAATCGTGCATGTGCTGGAGAAATCTTACACAATACTGATCTAACAGTAGATGTACACAATCCTGAATTATTGATTCGTGTAGAAGTACATGAAAAGTATACATATATTACATCTGACAAGATCAAGGGTGCAGGTGGCTATCCAGCAGGTATCAATGGAAAGGTATTGTTACTGCTTTCTGGTGGTATTGACTCACCAGTTGCAGCGTATGAGCTGATGAAGCGTGGTTTATTTGTAGAAGCCATTCACTTTGCCTCTCCACCATATACTTCTGAAGCAGCACGTAACAAAGTATTGAAGCTTGCGGAGATGATGAGTGAATATCAAGGTTCTATGCGTGTTCATGTCATTAACTTTACAGATATTCAACTAAATATCTATAAAACTGCAGGAGATCCATATGCGGTAACGATCATGAGAAGAATGATGTATCGCTTAGCAGAAAGAGTTGCAAAGGCTTCTCATTGCTTAGCTATTGGTACAGGAGAATCTGTTGGTCAGGTTGCTTCTCAGACACTAGAATCTATCGCAGTCATTAATGAAACAATCACAATGCCAGTACTTCGTCCACTTGTATGTTTTGACAAGGTTGAAATCATTGATTTGGCACGACATATTGGAACATATGAAACAAGTATCCTTCCATTTGAAGACTGCTGTACGATCTTTGATCCAAAAAATCCAGTTACACATCCAACAAGTGAAAAGAGTGTACATTATGAAACAATGTTTGATTATGAAACATTGTTAAATGAAGCAATTGAAAAGCAGGAAGTGATTTCGGTATATCCAAGAAAGGAAGAGGAAGAATTCCTCTAAGGAAATTCTATGGCATATCATAATAAAGTATCTGCATCGAAATTTGAAAAAAATACGACTGGTGCAGAAAAGTTCAGCGAACAGGAACTGATGGACGCTGTGAATCATACTGTAGTTGATGTTGAGCTAGATGATAACTATTCAACAAAACAGAAACTCAAGATTTATGCAGTTTTGACTAGCTTATCTAACTGCAGTGAGAAAGAGCGCAAGAAATACGCAAAGAAAGTAAAGAAATTACTGTAAGTTTTGATTGACGCGGACGTCTTGTTCGTGTAATATATCTACGTTATCAGCCCTCTTGCGAGGTCTGTAACCGCACAAAAAAGGGTTTTAAGAACAAATGTTCCCCTTAATGGCGCGTCTTATGATAAATGTCAGGAGGTGTAACAAATGTACGCAATTATCGAAACAGGCGGAAAGCAGCTCAAGGTTGAAGCTGGCAAGGAAATCTACGTTGAAAAGTTAGATGTAGAAGCTGGAGATCAAGTAGTATTTGACAAGGTAGTTCTCGTTAGCAACGAAAGCACAAAGATCGGTACACCATATGTAGATGGTGCTAAGGTTACTTGTACTGTTGTTAAGCAGGGCAAGGAAAAGAAGATCAGAATCTTCAAGTACAAGTCCAAGAAGGGTTCTACAAGAAGAAGACAGGGTCACAGACAACCATATACAAAGTTGACTGTTGATGCTATTGAGGCTTAATCAAAATGATTCAAATTACCGCAAAACGAAATCAATACATTGACGAATTAGAAGTCAAAGGACATGCCGGAAGTGATGAGTACGGTAGAGATCTTGTATGTGCAATCGTGAGCGGTATCATTACTGGGCTGGCAAATGCATTGTATGAAATGGCTCATGAGGAAGATATCATTCTGGATGAAGGATATGCACATATCAAACTGCATCATCCATCATCTACAACAGATATCATCATGAATACCGCAATCATTCAATTAAAAACAGCACAGGAAGTAAACAAAGATTATATAAGAATAATGGAGGTTTAATACTATGAAGTTCACTCTGAATATGCAGTTATTCGCATCCAAAAAGGGTGTATCATCCACAAAGAACGGAAGAGATTCTGCTGGTAGAAGACTTGGTGCTAAGAAAGCCGATGGTCAATACACAAATGCTGGTTCTATCCTCTATAGACAAAGAGGAACAAGAATCATGCCTGGTAAGAACGTTATGCGTGGTGGCGATGATACTTTGTTCGCAACAGCTGCAGGTATTGTTAAGTATGAACGTTTAGGCAGAGACAAGAAACAGGTTTCTGTTTATCCAGTTGAAGCTTAAGTCATGATACTCCTGAATATTACTATTCAGGAGTTTTTTTAACAGAAGAAGAGAAAGGAGACCACAATGATTGATTTTATTAAAATGCATGTAAAAGCAGGTGATGGTGGAAGAGGTATCGTTGCCTGGAGTCGTGAAAAGTTTTATCCAATGGGTGGACCTGCTGGAGGAGATGGCGGTAATGGTGGTTCCGTTTATTTTGCCGTAGATACAAATGAAACAACATTAACAAAGCTTCGTTTTACAAAATCTGTAAAAGCAGGAAATGGTTCCCCTGGTCTGATCAAGAAGATGCATGGAAAAAGTGGAGATGATGTTGTGATCGGTGTTCCACTTGGTACAATGATACGAAATGCTGAAAATGGTGATCTCTTAGCGGATCTGACAAAGCCAGGACAGAAGGTGCTCATTGCCCATGGTGGTAAAGGTGGTTTAGGTAACCATCATTTTGCGACTGCAAGAAACGATGCCCCAGAATACGCACAGCCTGGTGAAGTTGGTGAATCCTTAGATATTCAAATTGAGCTGCGTTTATTAGCAGATGCTGGTTTGATTGGTTTTCCATCTGTAGGAAAATCAACATTCTTGTCTGTCGTAACAAATGCAAGACCAGAAATTGCCGCATATCCTTTTACAACGATTGAACCAAATATTGGTGTTGTTGATCTTGGTAATGAAAAAGGATTTGTACTTGCAGATATGCCAGGACTCATTGAAGGTGCTGGTGAAGGCAGAGGTCTTGGACATGAATTCTTGCGTCATATTCGTAGATGCCGTGTTTTAATTCATGTCGTTGATATGAGTGGTGAGGCAGGTGATCCTGTTGAATGCTATGATATTATCAATAAAGAACTAGCTACGTATGATGCAGATCTAGAAAAGAAACCACAGATCGTTGTCGCAAATAAAATGGATGATGAATATGCATCCATGTATCTGGATGAATTCAAGAAGGCATACCCAGATATTAAAATCTATGAAGTATCTACTTTAAAACATATTGGTTTAAAGGAAGTATTGTATGCGGCAATGGATGAAATTGACAATGCAAAGGTTGTGGAAGCAGAAAATGCTGCACCAATTGAAGAAACAATTGTATACCGCTATCAGCCAAAGCGTCCTGATTTCTATATTGAAAAGGATGCACCAGGCAGATGGAAAGTTGTTTCCCAGAAGATTGACAATCTTGTCGATACATTTGATCTTGATGATCCAGATCAGGCATATCAGCTTGGCTTACAGTTAGATAAAATGGGTGTGGATCGTGCACTGCGTGAAGCGGGTGCAAGAGATGGCGACCAGGTTATCGTTAATAACTACATCTTAGACTTTAAAGACTAGAAAGAAGAGAGTGAATCATGATTGCTTTTATCAAAGGAATCGTTGCTTCCTATACAAGCGACAGTGTCATTGTGGATCACAATGGTATGGGATGGGAAATTGCCTACCCACATACAGATGCATTGTCTTTGAATGCTGAAGTTGTGATTTATACATACCTGCATATTTTTGAAGGTGGTATGAACCTGTATGGGTTTTCTTCTCAGCAAGAAAAAGACTTATTCCTGCGTTTGATTTCAGTGAAAGGCCTTGGCCCAAAAACGGCAATGAATATGCTTGCGAAAGCAGGATATGAAGCAATCATTCAATCCATAGCATCTGGAGATGTTGCTTCATTAAAGAAAATGCCAGGGATTGGCGCAAAAAGTGCTTCTCAGATCGTTCTTGATCTGCAGGGCAAGCTTGTACCGGCTGAAACCACATCTTCCAAACAGTCTCTTTCAAAATATCCAAAAGAAATTCTTGATGCGATTGAAGGCTTAAAGAATCTTGGATACAAGCAATCAGAACTTTCTAATTGCATTCATTATATGGCGGAAAACCCTGGACTATCTGTAGAACAGTATATGTCCATGGGTCTACGCTTCATGGCGAAAGCTAAATAGGAGTGTATATGGAAGAAAATGAACGTTTAATGAGCTCTACAGAAGTCATTGGAGATGATGAAGAAAGTATTCGTCCTAGATCCTTGGATGAATATATTGGACAGGATTCTTTAAAGGAAAACCTTAGAATCTATATTCAGGCAGCACTACAGAGAAATGAATCGTTAGATCATGTATTGCTTTATGGTCCTCCAGGCCTTGGTAAAACAACATTGTCATACATTCTTTCTCATGAAATGCATACAAATATCAAGATCATTACTGGACCAAGTATTTCTAAGCCTGGAGATCTTGCAAGTGTACTGTCTACACTGGATGCTGGTGATATCTTGTTTATTGATGAAATCCATCGTCTGCCTAAAGTTGTAGAAGAGGTACTGTATCCCGCAATGGAAGACTTTGAAATGGATGTTATGGTTGGTGGTGAAAATGGACAGGGTGGAAGAAGTGTTCGACTGCCTTTGCCTCCATTTACACTAGTTGGTGCTACGACACGTGCAGGAGATCTTTCTTCTCCACTGCGTGATCGATTTGGTATTATTTCAAAGCTGGAATACTACAATGAAGCACAATTATCCGCAATCATTGCGCGTTCCAGCAGAGTCCTAGGTGTTTCTATCAATGAAGATGCAATCATTGAAATTGCAAAGCGTTCTAGAGGAACACCACGTATTGCCAATCGCCTGTTACGTAGAATTCGTGACTTCGCACAGGTATTGAACAATGGTGTGATTTCTAAAGCCATTGTAGATGATGCACTTGTTCGATTGCATGTCGATTCACTAGGTCTTGATGAAGTTGATATTCGCTATCTGAGAGGTATCATTGAAAGATTCCATGGTGGACCTGTTGGACTAGAAGCTTTGGCAAACTCGATTTCTGAAGAAACAACAACACTAGAAGATGTCTATGAGCCATACTTGATTCAGATTGGCTTTGTGAATCGTACAAGCAGGGGTAGAGTGGTTACAGAAAAGGCATATGAACATTTAGGGATTCATCATCCTGAAACTTTGTTCTAACACATATCAAACTGGTATGTGTTTTTTTTTGCCTTTTCAAGAAAGTGCATATTCGATATAATTTAAACAACATAGAGGAAAGTATGAAAAAACAACGGAATAAAAAAGATTCATTTGCGCAAACATATTTTTTGAATTTTTCTGTAATTATTCTACTGGCTTTGTTTCTGGTGTTTCTTTACACATACATTATTCAGCATACCTACAATAATCATATGCTGCATGAATTGATCAATAAGAACGTAGAAAAGGCTAATACACTGTATAGCTATGTCTTGGAACAAGTGAATGATGATGATTTTTTGTCCATCAATACAGAAAAAGATATGAAAACAAAAAAGTATAAGAAGTTGCACAAGAAACTGGAAAGCTTTCAGGATCTGAATAGTGCAAAAGCAATCTTTACTGTGAAATATGATGCAGATGGCAATGCAATGATTGTTGTGGATGGCATGGATGAAAAAGATGAAGCTTTTAGAAAGCCTGGTACAATTGTCAGTGAAGAGATTCTTCCTATCGTAACAAGCGCTTTGCAGGGAGATGCGTTGTATACAGATGAAATCATTCAAACAGAAAATGATCAGATTTTTCTTGCGTGCTATCCTGTCTATGCGTTAGATGGAGATGAAGTGATTGGTG
The DNA here is from genome assembly GCA_934725105.1 of uncultured Bulleidia sp. Lineage (GTDB taxonomy): Bacteria > Bacillota_I > Bacilli_A > Erysipelotrichales > Erysipelotrichaceae > Bulleidia. Next base: position 9,902 of record CAKVBD010000041.1, read on the forward strand.
CAATCTGTATTGAAAACAGCTTGCATTATCTGTATTCCTTTGTAGAAACAAATAATCGAAATGCTAAAATCATTGCGTGTGTAACGGGATTGATCGCTATTGTATTAGGAATCTTTATCTATATCAGTTTTCTAATGAAATACAAAAAAGAAAAACAACAGAATGCATTACTGCATGACAGTATGGAAGCTGCGGATGCGGCAAATAAAGCAAAGTCTACGTTTCTGTTTAATATCTCTCATGATATTCGTACACCAATGAATGCAATCATTGGATATGCAGAATTGAGTGAACATCATTTAGATGATAAAGAAGATCTGAAACGGTATCTTTCAAATATTCGTACGTGTGGTGAAAAGATGCTTTCTATTATTGACAGTGTGCTTGAATTATCCAGCATTGAAAATAACAAGCTGAAAATTGAAATGATACCAGCGGATCTCAATGAAGTATTTGATTCCTGCCTGCTTATGTTTGATGATTCTATCAAAAAGAAAAAGCAGACATTAACAGTAAACAAAGATATTTATCATCCAGAAGTGTATTTAGATCCAACATATATCACAGAAATCTTTTTGAATATTGTTTCAAATGCGAATAAATATACATTAGATGGCGGCAGGATTGATATCTCTATTACACAGATACCAAAAGATAATAATGCATGTGAAATGCAATTTGTAGTCAGTGATAATGGTATTGGCATGTCAGAACAGTTTATGACTACGATTTTTGATTCCTTCAGCAGAGAACACTCTTCAACGATTTCAGGTGTTGAAGGTACAGGACTAGGTATGGGAATCGTGAAACGTCTTGTGGATCTTATGCATGGAAATATTACAGTACAATCAAAGCTTGGGGAAGGTTCTACATTTACAGTAACGATCCCACTGCAGCTTGCTTCTAAAGAAGCATTGCTTCCAGCATTAGAGGAAGATGATTTCAGCTGTCTAGAAGGAAAACATATCTTGCTTGCGGAAGATAATGATCTGAATGCTGAAATCGCAATAGAACTGCTGCAGGAAAAGGGTATGATCGTAGATCGTACTAAAGATGGTATTGAATGCATTGATACATTAACAAAAAAGAAGCCACATACATATGTATGTATCTTGATGGATATTCAAATGCCGCATATGGATGGCTATGAAGCTACAAAGAGTATTCGTTCATTAAAAGATCCATCTTTCAGCAATATTCCAATCATTGCGATGACTGCAAATGCATTTAAAGAAGATCAGGAGAAAGCATATGCATCTGGTATGAATGACTATATTCCGAAACCAATTGATATTAAAAATGTTTGTAAAACCATCAGTAAATATGTCTAGGAATGATATAATTTTTAATGATGAAGAGTAAGTGGACAATATTGCAGGAAAAGTTTCTATATTTTTGTATTACGATAGCTATATTCATGAGTATCTATCTTTCAGGTTTCTTTTTCATGCAGTTTCTTGCATTTGCGATGGAAGTTCATCCATACGTATCATTCACTTTCTATATCTTTTTATGGATCATAGATACGATCATTACAAAGAAGCTGATGCTTTCTAAAGTTATGATATATTGGATATTGAAGAAGTCTTGAATCATATACTTAAAGTATCTGTCAAAAGATACTTTTTCTTATGAGATTTAATTTTGAACAAAATATTTGATTAAAATTGAATCAAATAGTATGATTTCATTGAAGGAGGTTTCTTTCAATGAAACTTTTACGCGTGAAAACAAGCAATTTTAAAAACTGTGAAAAAGATACAGTCATTGATTTAGTCGCAAAATCAAAAAAAACATCAGAAGATAAAGAGTATGAACTGCAAGAGGTTGCAGAAGATCTTTATATTTATAGTGTTGGTGCTTTTATTGGAAAAAATGCATCTGGTAAAACAACCGCATTAGAAATCTTGGATTGTTGTTATGATATTCTTGGAACTTTTGCGTTAGAAAATAAGCATTATTCTTATGATGGTATTGAACTGGAAATAACTTTCTACCAAGAAGGATTTCTGTATAGATACACAACAGAATTAAAGAATGATCCTACTTCTATGAATAAAGCTGTTTTTGTGAATCAGCATTTGTATAAAAAGCAATATTTTAAAACAAAAATAAATTCTATTTATGATTTTTCTGAATATAAAGAATTGACGAACTTAACACAATTGCCAGAAGATACATCAATTACTTTCTTTGTCTTAAAAAAGAAACAGGTACAATCTGTATTCTTTAACAGTGAAGATATGGGAATTCATACATACCAAAGAGTATTTATGTTGTTAAAAATGTATTCGATTTCTGATACAATTCTTACTTCGATTTTTCGTATTTTTGATAATAATATTCATTCTATTGAAATGATTGATGAGCATAACTATCGTGTAGATATTTGTGGTAACGTTAGAATATTATCTGATAAGGAATTGTTATATATTTTATCGAGTGGTACAACAAAAGGTCTGCTTTTATATACATTAGCAGTTGCATCATTAAAAACAGGTTTTACTTTACTAATAGATGAAGCTGAAACACATTTCCATAAGACACTTGTAGAAAACCTGTTAAGCTTATACATGGATAAGAACGTGAATAAACATAATGCTTCACTGTTATTTTCTACACATTATTGTGAAGTATTAGATTTACTGAATCGTCAGGATAATATTTGGGTTTGTCAATCGAATGAAAAAGTAATGATAAAAAACATGTACGAGTATTTTAATGTGCGTTCTGGTATTTTAAAGAGTAAATGTTTTTACAATAATACATTTCAAACTGCTGTGAACTATGAAGATCTGATGGATCTGAAAAGGAATTTGATAAGATGAAATACTTAATGATGTGTGAAGGAACAAACGAATTAAAAATCATGCGGTATTGAGCAAATAACTTCGTTTTTTCAATGACTTATGCACATTATGGTGAAGCTTCTTCTTTTTTTGGGGGGGTTACCAAACATAATCTTTGTATCACTATGAGAATAAAATAGAGTAAAAATACAAAATATACCTTTTAAGGTATATAATGAAGGTGGTAAAATATGGAAGTTATATTTTATACAAAAGAAAATGGCAATTCGCCAGTTAAAGATTTTTTGAGAAGTTTAGATCCAAAGCTGAGAAGCAAAACAACTGCAAAGCTAATGATTTTGCAAGAAAAGGGTTATTTGCTCTCTGAGCCTGACACCAAAAAACTTGCACTCAACTATAAAGATGGTGAGTCGGCAATTTGGGAGCTTCGAACCAAACTTGGTTCTAATATTACTCGTATCTTTTACTTTTTTTGGGATGGTGATTCTATCGTTGTTACAAATGGATTTTTGAAAAAAACTATGAAAACACCATCAACCGAAATCAGTAAAGCTAGAAAATATCAAGCCGATTATAAGAATCGAGAAAGGAAACGTATGTTATGAAAAAATACACATTAGATGATTTTATCAATGAGGAATGTGCTACGGATCCTGAATTCAAACAAATTTGGGACGAAGATGAGCCTGAAAGAGAATTTGCGATATCTATGATTCATGCAAGAAAATCAAAAAATATGACACAGAAACAACTTTCAAAGATGACTGGTATCAGCCAAGGTAAACTCTCCAAAATTGAAAACGGAGAAGCCAACCCAACACTAAAAGTTATGTCAAAAATTGCCAATGCACTAGGCATGAACATTAGTCTTGTTCCAAAACAAGTGCAGATGTTGCAGGTTCGCTAGAATAATTTGATGGAAACCCCATGTGTTTATTCATGGCTAGTTCAGTGAACACAATTCTTGAATAAAAAAAACATAATGGTGCACACAAGAAAGATGAACACTATCTAGCAGAATTATTACGTTGATTCATGAAATATATGCAAAAATCTTGATTGCAATCTTTGTTAACTATGTTAAAATTGACATGCGTTGAAGAAAAGTAGTATTTGAATCCCTACATTCTAGAAAGCACTGTGGTTGATGGAAAACAGGCATGTATATTCGAAGAAGTCGTTTCTGAGCATTTCTAGATGAACATTAGTAGTTTAGAACGTTTCTGGCACGTTACGCTATCAAGAAGCAAACAAAGGTGGTACCACGTTATTACACGTCCTATGTATTTTAGGACGTTTTTTATTTATCTCAGGAGGTTATTTATGGAAAAGAATCTAGCACAGAAGTATGACCACAAAGCAGTAGAAGAAGGAAAGTATGATGGTTGGGTAAGCAAAGGCTATTTCACCGCAGGTGATAAGTCTAAAGACCCATATACAATTGTCATCCCACCACCAAACGTCACAGGTATCCTTCATATCGGACATGCCTATGACAATACATTACAGGATATCATTGCACGCTATAAGCGTATGCAAGGCTTTGATATGTTGTATTTGCCAGGTATGGACCATGCTGGTATTGCAACACAGGCAAAGGTTGACGCGCGTTTAAAGTCTGAAGGGATTTCTCGTTATGACATTGGCAGAGAAAAGTTCCTGGATCGTGCATGGGAGTGGAAGGAAGAATACGCAGCTACAATTCGTAAGCAGTGGGCTAAGCTAGGTAACTCCTTAGACTATACAAGAGAACGTTTCACAATGGATGATGGCTTGAATGAAGCTGTTAAGCATGTATTCGTTACTTTATACAATGAAGGTCTGATCTATCGTGGATGGAGAATCATCAACTGGGATCCAGAAGCACGTACAGCATTAAGTAATATTGAAGTATACTACCAGGACGATCCAGGCAAGATGTACTACATGAACTATGAAACAGTAGAAGATCATGAACATTTCATTGTCGCTACAACGCGTCCTGAAACAATGTTTGGTGATGTTTGCGTTGTTGTGAACCCTAACGATGAAAAGACAAAGCATCTGATTGGCAAGCACTGCATCAATCCAGCAAACAACAAGGAACTTCCAATCATTGGTGATGACTATATTGAAATTGGTTTTGGTACAGGTATTATGAAATGTACACCTGCACATGATCCTAACGACTATGCAATTGCGGAAAGACATCATTTAGAAAAGCCTATCTGTATGAATCCAGATGGAACAATGAATGCAATCTGTGGTGAAGAATTTGAAGGCATGGATCGTTATGAATGCAGAGAAAAACTTGTTGAAAAGTTCAACACGGAAGGTGTCATGGATCATATCGAAGACATCACACATAACGTTGCACACTCTGAAAGAACACATTGTGTTGTTGAACCATACTTGTCTCAGCAGTGGTTTGTTAAGATGAAGCCATTAGCAGAAGACGTATTAAAGAATCAGAATGATCCTGATCAGAAGATCAACTTCTATCCAGAAAGATTTGAAAAGACATTTACACAGTGGCTAGAAAATATTGAAGACTGGTGTATTTCTAGACAGCTGTGGTGGGGCCATAGAATTCCAGCATGGTATAACGATAAAACAGGCGAAACATACGTAGGCATGGAAGCACCAGAAGGTGATGCATGGAAGCAGGATGAAGATGTATTAGATACATGGTTCTCTAGTGCGTTATGGCCATTCTCTACACTTGGCTGGCCTGAAGAAACAGAAGATTTCAAGCGTTACTATCCAACAAGTACACTTGTAACTGGATACGATATTATCTTCTTCTGGGTAGCACGTATGGCATTTGATGCTAGACACTTTACAAATAACCGTCCATTCAAGGATGTACTCATTCATGGTTTGATTCGTGATGCGCAGGGTAGAAAAATGTCCAAGTCATTAGGCAATGGTATTGATCCAATGAAGGTCATTGATGACTATGGCGTTGATGCATTGCGTTTCTTCCTTACAACAAATTCTGCACCTGGTCAGGATATGCGTTATATCCCTGAAAAGGTTGAAGCAAGCTGGAACTTTATCAATAAGATCTGGAATGCATCTAGATTCGTATTGATGAATCTTCCAGAAGATATGAAGGAAAGTGATGTTGACTTGACACACTTGACTGTCAGTGAAACCTGGATCTTGAACAAGTTGAATGCAACAATTGATACTGTTACTGCAAACATGGATAAGTATGAGTTTGGTATTGCGGGGAATGCACTGTACAGCTTTATCTGGGATGATTTCTGCAGCTGGTATGTAGAAATGAGCAAGTCTGCATTGAATGGTGAAGATGCACTTGCTAAGAAGGGGGCACAGTCAACACTCTATGTTGTACTCACTGCAATTGTTAAGCTATTGTCTCCATTTATGCCATTTGTATGTGAAGAAATCTATCAGACACTACCACACACAAAGGAATCTATCTGCTTAGAAAGCTGGCCTGAAAAGATTACAGGTATTGATGCAAGTGGACTCAAGGATATGGACCGTTTGATTTCCGCAATTTCCAAGATTCGTGAAGTTAAGAATACAAATGATCTCAAGCCATCTGCACCAATCCATGTACTCATCAAGGATCTTGATGGCAATCCATTACAGCCAAAGGAAAACCTCTCTGCAATCATGCAGAAGATGGCAAAGGCTGAATGGTGTGCTGCATTGGATGGTGACTTAACAGTTGAAACAATCTATGAAGGTACATTGTATATTCCTAGTTCAGAACTTTCTGATCCAGAAGAAGAAAAGAAGAAGCTGAATGCTGAAAAGGAAAGATTAGAGAAGGAATTGGATCGTTCTCATAAGATGCTAAGCAACCAGTCCTTTATTGCCAAGGCACCTGAAGCTAAGGTACAGGCAGAAAAAGACAAGCTTGCAGCATATGAAAAACAATATCAGGCAATTGTCGACCGTCTTGCGGTACTAAATCATTAATGACAATGGTATAATCTCTACTAGAAGTAGTAGAGATTTTATTTTTGAGAGGTAAACTTATGGCAGAAGAAAAAAAGAAACATACCGCGCTGAAAATCATTGGTGGTGTTACGGCAACTGCATCAAGTGCCTATGCTGGATTTTCTTATGTGATCTTCCGACATGCATTTGATTTGAAGCGTTCTATGATCCATAAATCAACAAATTTGATTCATTGTGATACAGAAAAAGAAGAATGGTTTATGCATAGTGAAAAGAAAGACTGCTTTATGAATTCATATGATGGATTAAAGCTGCATGCATTAGCACTTGAAAATCATCCTGAAAGCAATGCATGGATCATTCTAGTGCATGGAACAGCATCTTACTTTAAGAACATGATTGATTATATGTATGAAGCAGATCATAGAGGATTTAATATTCTCGCAATTGATCAAAGAGGATGTGGTACAAGTGAAGGCAAGTATACATCTCTTGGATGGAATGAACACTATGATCTGATGAACTGGATCAATTATCTGATCAGCATGCATAAAGATGCAAAAATTGCATTGTTTGGCTTGAATACAGGTGCAGCAACAGTCATCAATGCGGTTGGAGACTACTTGCCAAACCAGGTCAAGTGTGCTGTAGAAGATGGTGCCTACAGCAGTATTAAAGATATTATTAACTATACAACACGTAATTTAGCACATGTTGAAGCAAAGCCATTCCTTCCAGCTGTTGATGTACTTGTAAAGCAGATCCTGCATTTCTCATTGCATGATGTATCCCAAAAGCAGCAGTTAAGAGAAGCAGAAGTTCCAATGTTATTCATCCATGGAAGTACTGATACAACAGTACCTACAAGCATGGTGTTTGATAACTACTATGCATGTGCTTCTGAAAAGGAATTATATGTTGTGGAAGGAAAGGGATATAACGAAACATATACTAGTCCTGAATACTTCAATCGTTTATTTTCCTATATTGAAAAACATATTCATGAATAGACTTCAATGCTGCAAAATTGAATGAATTTAAACATTCAAACAACGTAAGCAACAAGAGGTACATATGAAGACAGAAATGTCATTTGTATGTACTTCTTTTTTATCTTATCTTATAAGAAATTCAATGCGTTTGTGATAATGAAAAATTAGAAGAAATGATAAAAATATGTATCTGATAGATG
>CAKVBD010000042.1 GCA_934725105.1 uncultured Bulleidia sp.
CATTCAAATTTGTATTTCATTATCACAAATTTTCTATATTTTCTGCAACTTTTCTTGCTCGTGCGTAATTACTATTTTAGTCGAAAACAAAAAACATTTATCTAATCTTATATTTCATGATAAATACGCAATACAGTAAATATACTGATATTTTGAATTTTTTATTTATACCATTGTTCTGCCTGTTCATTGACAATGCGTAATGCATTCAATGTTCTTGGATATCCCATGAATGGCACACAGTTAGAAATGATCTTAATGAGAAATTCCTTATCATTTCCTAAGCCAAAGTTTGCCTGTGTATGACCAGCTAATTGCACTTCACATCCACCCTGTGCATACAGGAAACAGAACGTAATCATTTCTCTTGTTGCATAGTCTAATCCATTTCTTGTATATACATCACCAAAGCAGTTTTCTACCAGCCATTTATTGATATGCTTTGTTTCTTTTGGTCCTCTTTGCCCATTTCCACGCATGTGTTCACCAAAGATATCAATCTGACACTGTTCACCCTTTTCATAGCGATTATCAACTGTGGTTGTAGATTGTGAAGGTAATGGAAGTGTATATCCCATTTCTTCTAGAATTTCATTGCTTGCCTTTAAGAATGGATATGTTCTTCCCATGCCTAGATAATCCACTGCCTGATAAATGATTTCTTTGATTTCAACCGGTGTAACGTTGAAACGCAGAGCAGCTTTCATCATACAACGGAATGCATCAATAGATGATGATCCAATTAATACCGCAAGAATTGCAACAAAACGTGTACGATCATCTAACTGTTGCCCTTCTTCATTTACAACTTCATCAAATGCAAAATTATTAAAATATGCAAAGAATTCTGGATCTGTTTTCGCTAGATCATTCTCTTCATTTTCAAACATCTTTTTGTAATACTGTTTTGCTTTTTCACGCATTGTCATAATAATTCTCCTGATATAAAACTGGTATGTTTTTTCGATTCATTCGTTTTATTTACAAGATACAATCACATACCTCGATAGCATCATAATGGAATGCATATATAAAAGCAATAACATGTCATTTTTACACACGTCTAAATGATCATATACATTTCCAAAATACATTACTCGTCATCTTTCAAAATAAAACTATAGTATAAGCATTTTACGTTTTACTTTTTTTACCATATCAGGCTCTAACTGATTCAAAAACGATTCAAAATCAATTTGTGATTTGGCTTTGATTTCTTTAAGTTTTTTAGCATCTTCTATTTTTCTTTTTGCTTCACTTTCAGGATATCCACCACCAAATGGTTCTAAAAATAGTGCTTGGATTGTTTCTTCTAAGTTCTTTTCACCTGTATATGTATACTCTTCTCCAAGAGGTAAAGAAACTGCATTTCCGTTATTAATCTGTGCAAATAAAAATGCATCTTTCGCTGTAGGAACATACCCACATAAAACACCAGGCATACTATTACATGCAAGCATCATTCCTTGTCCTGAAGAGCATCCCGTCACAACAAAATCAACTGTATGACTATGTATCAGCATTCCAATTAACAATGCAATCTCAACATAAGTAAAATTTTCATCTTCACCAACAAAACATCCAAAATTAATTACTTCTGCATCTTTTGCATATTTCTTTGTATATGTATAAAGCATCTCATTTTTTGATGCCTGTGAACTTGCCTGTACAACTGCTATCTTCATTGCTATTTCTCCAATAAATCAATTATTTATAAGAAATCCTAAAATAGTCTAAATATCGTTTATATTGATCCTGCGCTGTTAAGCATGTATCTCTTAGATATCCTCTTTCTTTATTCCATTCCTTTAATCCACGGTAATAGTATATCTTTAATGACTCGTCAATAATGAATGGAACAATATTATATTTCAGGCATTCTTTAAACATGATGAGTCTGCCTACACGACCATTTCCATCTTGAAATGGATGAATGCGTTCAAACTTAACATGAAAATCTAAAATATCATCAAACGTTTTTTCTTTCTTGTTTCGATACTCAATCAATAGATTTTTCATTTTATCGGCAACTTCTTCTGGAAGTGTTGTTTCCATTCCACCAACTTCATTTGGCAGCTTTTTATAATTTCCTACCGCAAACCATTCTTTTCTAGAGTCACTTACAATATATATTTTTGAATATTGGAAATAATAGCTTTAATATCAACTTGTGATTTAAAATCAAATTGTAAATGAATACCATTTTGCATAGTAATTAATAATTCACTGTCAATATCCATAAATCCTGCAGTTTCAATTCCATAAGTAACAACTTTTGAATATGGATAAGAAAAATAGGATACTTTCTTGCCTGTAATGCCTTGAACATTTACAACAAATACTCTTTTATTAGTAAAAATTACTTGGTCTCGAACCGTCATGAAACATTGAACAGTTGATTCTCCTTCTACCATTAAATCTTTTACTTCAGGACGAATTTTTGAAGAATCAATTTCCTTTAAATTCAACAAATTAGCATCTAATACAATACCAGAACTTACGTTTGCCATATTTTTTTACCTTCCTTAAATTACTGACTTTATTATAACATTTGTATTTTTGCTGATAAAAACAAACTATCAACATACTAAAACATATCCATTCCCAAATCCAATGCACTAACTCGCATTGACTTTTGCATCAACCTTAAAAGGTGAGTAGTTTAGCAGTCTCGCGACCACCCAAAAACGCCAAAATAGCAGTTTACTAGTCTCAAGAGATATATTTCATCTCTATCAATCAAAAAACAACCATCACTCTATTCAACATTAAAATAAAGTGATGGTATTAATTTTATTCTTATCTCTCTTTTCTTGTAAGCAGGATCACATTTTCTACATGTTTTGTAAATGGGAAGTTATCTACAGGAACAATCTTTTTGATCTGATAATTTCTTAAGAAAGCAATATCTCTTGCCTGTGTTGTTGGATTACATGAGATATAAACAATCTTGTCTGACTTTAAATGATCTAGTTGCTTCATAAACTTTTCTGTAAATCCATTTCTAGGTGGATCTAAGAATACAACATTTGGAGAATCTTCTAACTGTTCAATAAATTCTTCACTGTCACATGCGATAAACTGTGCATTCTTAATACCATTTCTCTTCGCATTACCAATTGCATCACGAATAGAATCTTCATTGATTTCAACACCTAAAACAAATGCTGACTTCTTAGCCGCAATCAATGAAATTGTTCCAATACCACAGCACATATCTAATACAGTATCTGTACTCTTTAACTGTGCCATTTGAATCGCAGTAGAATAAATCTTTTCAGTTTGTACTGGATTTACCTGATAGAACGTATTTGTTGAAATACGGAATCTTGTATGCATAATTTCATCTTCAATGAAACCTTTGCCATACAATACATGATTCTTTTTTCCAAGAACCATAGAAGTATCATCACTGTTATGATTCAATACAATAGATTTAATTTCAGGATGAATTCTCACCATTTCTTTGACAAATGCATTACTGCCAGGAAGATTCTTGCTTCCAATGACAATTGTTAATAAAACATCGTTTGTAGCGTGTGAAATGCGAATATATGCATGTCTTAATACACCTCTGCCAGTATCTTCATCATATGATTCAATATGCATCTTTGTTGCTAAAGAACACATATCACGCAAGATATCATTTGCTTTAACATGCTGGATCAGACACATTTTCGTATCAATGACTTTATGTGTATTTTCTTCATACATACCACATTTAATGACACCATCTCGATTATGAGAAAACGTTGCATAGATCTTATGTCTATAATGGTATGGTTCTTTCATACCAATGACTGGTTCAACATTGTTCTTTGGAAACAATGATTGAATATATTCTTTTTTATTTTTGAGCTGATCTGCATATTCAGTATTAATATATGCACATCCACCACATTTCTTATACACTGGACAATATTTCATATAATTACCTCCACAAAAGTCTGTACTGTATGATCATGAAGTTTCTTGAGTCTTTCATAAGACTGATGTCCCAAAGAAACCAATGTAATATTTTGAATTCCTAATGATGCTGCAGTTTCATAGTCCGCATTGGTATCACCAATATACATGCATTCATTGACATCTGTATTCGTATCTTTCAGCCAACGCAAGCCATTTTCCACCTTACTGCCACCAACAAGATCATTCACACCCATAATACTTGTAAATAAATCATCAATACCTAATCTATGACATTGACTCACAAGTGCCTGATGCTCACAAGAAGAAAGAATAATATTCTGATAGCCTTTATCTTTTGCTTCCTGCAGTTTTTCCAATACACCTTCATTCAAAGAACATTCAGAAAAATGTTTTTCATATAAACCATAGAATTCTACACCAACATCATGAAAAGATTCATTTTCAAATGTATAGCCTATCTTTCTATAATACTCTTCCATAGGAACATTGAATAAAGACTTATAGTCTTCTAATGTATAATCTGCTTTTAAACCTCTTCTTAGAAGCATTTCATTTTCAATCTTGACTGCTATCGATACATCATTAAGTATCGTTCCGTTATAATCCCAGATAATTGTTTTCATGAGTACTATTTTATAAAAGTTTCAGAATTAAAGCTAGACTAACCGAACTAACAAGTGATATAGATTACATAACAAATATATGGAGGTGCCATATGTATAATTTAGAAGAGTTGAAAAATGGAATGCATTGTACAATTACATGGCTGCTTGGTGATGTTGGTACATTTCTAAAGAAGAAATATCATTTTGCATTAGATGATACTATTGATGTCATTCAGAATGATGGAGATTCTCTTATTATTCACCATAATAATCATGTATATGCATTAGATGCATCCAGTGCCCACGCAATCAAAGTAACAATCTAAAAAATCAACCTCATTGGGTTGATTTTTTACTTCCATGATTTATACACGTTAACAGATAAACTGTCACCATTATTCGTATAGGAATGAATACCACCAGAAATACTGTCTGGATTGTTAGATTCATTATCATAATAATTAATATACACAGCACATCCATTTGTACTTAGACTAGCTTGAATTTCATCACCACTTTTTCCATTATATAAAGCTTGAACTGGATTTTTACATTGTGGTTTAGGCTGTTCCACTTCTGTTGTTGGTGGAAGTACAGGTTGTGTTTCAGATGGTTTTGAAACAACTTCACCACTGCCACTTGTAGTAGGTGTCTGTGTCGTTACAGTTGATCCTTGGGAAGAATTCTTTGTTTCGTCTGTTGCACTTGCACTTGTATCACCAGAAGGCTTTGTTGTCTGTGTCTGCTGTACTTCAGCTTCTGTTTTCTGCTTTCCTTTAGAAAGTGTAACAGTCACTGTATCACCTTGATGAATGATTGTATTTGCATCGATTGATGTTGTAATAACTTTGCCAGAAGCAATACTATCACTATAGGCTTCATCATAAATGATTGTGATCTTGTTTTCTTCAGCCCAGGCATTGATTTCATCTTTACTCATGCTTGACATATCAATCATTGACACTTCAGCACCTTCTAATGGAGCACAGATCGTTACTGTAACTGTATCAGATCTCTTCACTGTTGTTGAAGCTGCAGGATCCATAGAGATAAATGTGTTTTCTTCAATTTCAGTATTCTTTTCATATTTATAGACTACATTAGAAAACTTCTTATCTTTAAACCATTGTTTGATTTCATCTTCTTTTTTACCAGTAAAATCTGGCAATTCAAATGTTACGGATGGATCTGCACCATTGGATAATGTAATCTTTAAATCATTATCTTTATTCAAAGATTCACCAGCTTTTAAAGATTGCTTCAATACAACATTCTTCTCTTTTTCTTCACTGTATTCATATTTATAAATAACTTGAGAAGCATCAATGTCGTTATCTTTTCTCCATTTTTCAACATCTGATTTTTTCTGATCCACGAAGTTTACGACTTTGACACTGGAACTATTCATTGCCAATAAGCCAATGGTTGTCGCTGTAGCAATCACTCCCATGAATAAACCACACAATATGATTTTGACACCTTTTTTTAATTTTCTTTTCTTCATTGATAATCTCCTTTTACTGGATTGTTAAGATATATCTGCTTCTTACGTTTGTTTTCGATAAAGTATACGTTCTACCTTCGTAAGAGGATTTGATATCTTTTTGTGACTGTAGAGAATACATTTCAAAGATATCTTCTACCTGATTTGTTTTGACGTGGATATAAATTCTATATGTACCTGATTGTAGTTGTGAGAGATCTGCATCTAAATCAAAACAACAATCTGTATAGGAATGTTTACGATCCATAAAATCTGTTATATCCATTTGTTCATTCGATTTTGTTGTATCAAACTTCGTAACATTTCCATCTTCATCTTCTAGTAACACTTCATATGTTGGATTTGTATTCTTTGTGAAATCTGATAGATAAATTCCAGAGAATGCACTCATCTTAAAATGTCCGTCATTCAATGAAAGATCTGTTGTTCCAAACATAGAAGTTACATTGCTTGGCTTATTAATTGTACTCATATCAATGTTTTGTTTTTCTGCACTGATAGAATATCTATAGTTTGCGATTGGATCAGCAAATACTTTAACTAAAGTACCATCTTCTTTTTTATACGAATAGTTATCTTTAGAAGAACTCATGAAGAAGGAATAATATCCAACTTGATCCCCATTTGTTACTCGAATTCCTAAGTTATAGTTACAGTTTTCAAAGTCATTCAGATCAAGTGTCACTTTGAAATTGATTGCCTGATATGTATGTCCATCTCCAAATAGATCCTCATTGTTGTTAGAAGTTGTGCAAGGAATAATAATTGATTTCTTGCTTACAGGATTACTTAATAGTAAATCATGTTTTACTTTCCCTGCGATTGCATCGATTCCCTGGAACAATGCTAAACCATCTAGTGTTACTGTATGATTTGTTTCATCATAATTCACTGAATTAATACCAGCCAATAAACTTCTATTTTCCTGTGGCGTATCAATAACTTCACAGTTTTCTAATTTCGAAGGAACATCTTGCTTTGGAGTTTCTGGTGTTGTTGGCGTTTCAGGTGTCACTGGTTTTTCTGGTTCTACAGGTTTTTCTTCCTGTTTTGGATAATAGCTTACCCAGTTATCCTTAGATGCAAACCATTGACCCTTGCCAATCTGATACCATGTATAGCCGTCTGCCTGTTTAGAGTCATATACATTGTATGCACCATTTTCCTGTGCATAGCCAACCATCGCATAGCCAAGACCTGGACCCTGACGAACTCTTAAACCACTCACATTTACAACTGCAGAACCAATGATTTCTGTTGGCTCACTTTCAACATCCAATCCAGCAATCAGATCAACATGACTCTTTTCAATCCATCCAACATTTGTATTCCAGTCGTACTCAATAAAATCTTTCTTTGCAGTATCGAGCTTCTTTCCATTTTCTAAATAATCCGTAGATTGGATCTTATACCAGCCGTCTTTTTCTGCCAGGACAGTGACTGTATAGTTTCTTTGATATGTAGCACCATATTCAGTTGTATACATGACATTACCATTGATACTGTCATAAATGGCATCACCATAATTCTTAATTACACCAATTGGATAGCTGTTGTATTCTGTCAAGTTACCATCATAATTGTTATAGATTTTGTCAAACTGATATGCTAATGAAGCAATCTTTAATCCATAATATGCATCTGAAGCATACTTCACAGAAATACCACTTTCTTTGTTTCCAAAGTGGGAACCAAAAAATCGTGAATCACTTGTATTGATATATTCTCTTAAGCTTTTACCCGCATGAATATTGATACCTTCCGCAACACTTGTAAAAGAAGCTGCGTTATTTGGATCACTGTCAAATGCACCCCATCCAAATAAATTGTTTCTATTCATTGCTAATGCACTCGTTCCCCATCCAGATTCATGTACTGCCTGTGTAAATAACATCAGTGCATTGATGCCATAATTCTCTTGTGCTTCTACAAACATTTCACCAGTATTCCATAGCTTTGAAGAGCCACTGACATTATTTGCCTGTAAGAATGTATTATATGCAGACGCAGGAATATTACTTTTCTGTCTCAACGGCATGAACTGGTAATAATTATAGTAAGTACCAACATAGTTTCTACATTCCATGTCACTATAGAAATCATAATCATTCTTGGAATAGTATGTTGTACCTGCATTCATCCACGATGCTGCCGGACCAATGATTAGATCAGCTGCATACGCCGGTACTTTTCCATCTACTGCCCATCCTTTATACGCTGTAAAATGTAATTCTTTATAGCTACCATTTTGTTCAACTGTATAAGTAGTTTTTCTAACTTTTGTTAAGAAAGGAACAGGATCTTCACCATTGATGCTGTTGCCACCTAAATAAATAGATAAATTATTCTTCACAAATTTAAATGGAACAAGATCAACATTCTTTAATGAAATGACAGAATCAAATCCACTGACTGTTCCATGAATTGTTCCATTCCCATTTCCATCATAAGAATCTGTTGATGCATAGAAGATTTCTCTATGCTTTTCAATATACGTTGTTTTTGCATAGATACTGTCTGTACCATATTGTTTGACATCTAATGTGATACCACCTTCTCTTTGTGGATAAGAATATGCAATTCCTGAATTCATTGCGATGATCTTGCTTGGTGAATAAGATGCTGCATGTCTAACGACTGCATCATCACCTAATTGTTTCATTGCATTGCTTGCTTCCGCAAATGATGCATAGCATCCTTTTTGATCAAAGTTTCCAGAATCATTCACTGTATCTACTTCATATGCATGACATCCCATTGGATAATATTCACTATAGGATTCTTTCGCCTGTATTTCATACGCGTTGCATAGAGTCAATAACATTGTAACGATTGGCAAGAGCAATACCTTTTTCTTTTTATTCTTCATACCTGGACTCCTTTCTTTTTCATATGTAATATCTAAAAAGACAATATAAAACCAATATAAAGATAAATTCTCACTAATATTATAAAGAAAAACCTATACATAATGTATAAGTTTAAATGTAGTGTATAGAATTTCATTTTGATTTTTTTTAGTTTTCCAGATAAAATTTCACAAAAATTTCACAATTCACGCAAAAAGAAACCTTGAGCATTCACCCAAGGTTACAATCTTACTGAATTCCGTCTGGATTCTTTAGTGTAAAGTTCCAGCTGTCTTCACACATTTCATCAATGTCATACTTTGCACTCCAGCCAAACAGCTTCTTTGCCTTGCTTGGATCTGCATAGCATTCTGCAATATCACCAGGTCTACGATCAAGGATCTTGTATGGCAGTTCTTTACCACATGCCTTTTCATATGCATGTAATACATCAAGAACACTGTATCCTTTACCAGTACCTAAGTTGACATGTTCCACACCCTTATGCTCTAAAGCATACTTCACTGCACCAATATGACCATCAGCCAAGTCGCATACATGGATATAGTCTCTTACACCTGTTCCATCTGGTGTAGGATAGTCATTACCAAATACTCTTAAGTATTCCAATGTGCCATTTGCAACACGAGCAATGTAAGGAACAAGATTATTAGGAATACCATTAGGTACTTCACCTAGCAATCCACTCTTATGAGCTCCAATTGGGTTGAAGTATCTAAGAAGCATAACGCTCCATTCATCATCACTGACACAAACATCTTCTAGAATATGTTCGTTCATTAATTTACTTGTACCATATGGGTTTGTTGTTCCACCAACCTTGGAATCTTCTGTGATTGGACATTTTTCTGGATCACCATAAACCGTTGCACTGGAAGAGAATACAATAGTCTTGCATCCTGCTTTGCGCATTGCCTGGTATAGATTAATAGAACCACTGATATTGTTTTCGTAGTATGTAAGTGGCTTTTGTACAGATTCACCAACTGCCTTGTATCCAGCAAAGTGAATGACTGCATCAATCTTATTTTCTTCAAAAACCTTGTCTAAGCCCGCACGGTCTAGAATATCCGTTTCATAGAACTTTGGTTTTGTACCTGTAATTTCCTTAATACGATCTAAAACGACTTTGTTTGAATTGTACAGATTGTCTAATACAACAACATCATATCCTGCCTGAATCAAAGCAACACATGTGTGTGAACCAATGTAACCTGTACCCCCTGTTACTAAAATAGTTGACATCTTTTATCCTCCTATTAAACGTGCGATATCATTCCACGTTACAAACACCATTAAGCCGATGAGTAATACCCAGCAGGCAATCATAATAGCTGTTTTTATTTTAGTACTAAATTGACGATTTGTAACCCACTCTAATAAAGTAATTACAACCTGTCCACCATCTAATACTGGTAATGGCAGTAAATTAAAAATACCAACATTTAAGGACAACTGTGCAATGAGTAATAGAAACGCACTCAGCCCCATCGACGCATATGTTTCTGTAGCCTGATAGATCCCAACAGGTCCACTCAGCTGACTCATACCTGCACCATGGAAAATCAACCCGGCAATTGTCGCAACCATCAGTTTTGTAATGGCACCCATTTCTTCAAGGCCAAACTTCCAGCAGTTCAAAATATTAACATCAACAGATTCACTTCTTTCACCTGTAATACCAATCAAATATGCATCCTGTTCTTCACTGTATTCTGGAGTAAGTGTAATAGAAAGAATTTCTCCATCACGATCGATCTTATATGTTTCTTCATCTGCATATCCACTGGAGAATGCCTGCATATCCATGAATGTTTCTGGTTTCATAGATGAACCATCTTTTTTTGTAATTTCTAGAATTTTATCTCCAGATTGAAAGCCTGCTTTTTCTGCTGGTGAGTTTTCTACAACAGAAGAAACAACTGCTTTTGGAGAAGAAGAAAATGTTCCACTATGAAGAATCACAAGAGAAAAAATCATAAATGCCAGTACAAAGTTCATAAATACACCCGCAAGCATAATAATGATCTTCTGCCATGGCTTCTTTTCTGTCAGTCTTCTACCTGCTGGTACTTCTACATCAGGATATGCTTCATCTCCATCTGTTTCTCCTGCCATTGCTACAAATCCACCAACAGGTAAAGCTCTAAGAGAATATTGTGTTTCTTTTCCTTTATGTTTGAGTAGTACTGGTCCCATACCAAATGAAAACTCATAGCAATATACACCAAACAGTTTTGCGGCCACTAAGTGGCCTGCTTCATGAATTAAAATAATTGCACTTAACAGTAGTAAGAAATAAATAATTGTCATTGATTTGCTCCTTTAATTACATCCAATGCATATTCCCTACCCCAAGTATCTGCATCAATGACATCCTGTACACATGTCAATTCTTTGAATGGTGCATGATGCACTGCACCAATAACGATTTCTTCAATTTTTAAAAATGGAATTTCATGATTTCTAAATGATGCATTAGCTACTTCATTTGCCGCATTCATAACAGCATTTAAATTTCCACCTTTTTTACCAGCTTCAAAAGCTAAAGCCAATAATGGGAAACGTTCTGTATCTGGTGCACCAAAATGTAAAGTTGACAGTTTTGTTAAATCCAATGGTGTGTCTAGATCATATGGATAGCGATCAGGATATGTTAATGCATACTGAATTGGCAGGCGCATATCTGGCGCACCAAGCTGTGCAATCACACTATGATCAACATATTCTACTGCGCTATGAACAACACTTTCTGGATGCATCAATACAGAAATTTCATCATATGGAATATCAAACAGCCAATGTGCTTCAATGACTTCAAAACCTTTATTCATTAAAGTCGCAGAATCAATTGTGATCTTAGCACCCATGGACCAGTTTGGATGTGCCAATGCTTCCTCTACCGTAACATCTTTCAATTCATCTCTTGTCTTGTTTCTAAAAGATCCACCAGAACACGTAATCAATAAACGTTTGACCTGTTCTTTTTTATTTCCACGTAATGACTGCCAAATTGCAGAATGTTCAGAATCAATTGGATATAACTGACAATCATATTCTTTGCAGGCACGATTGATTAATTCACCCCCACATACAAGTGTTTCCTTATTTGCTAAAGCAACATCATGATGTGTTTCAATGGCTTTTAAAGTTGGCAAGAATCCCGCAAAACCAACAAGAGCATTTACCAATACATCGTAATTGTCCTGTGATACGATTTCCTCCATTCCTTCTTCACCAAACAAAACTTTCTTATCTGGATATTGTTTCTGTAACGTTTCTGCATCTTCTTGATTCTGAACAGAAAATGTATGAATATTTGGAAACAATTCTAAGTATTCTTTTGCCTTGGCAATATTTTTGCCAACACCAAAAGAAACGATTTCAAATAAATCTGGATGCTGTTGAACAATATCTACCGTCTGAACCCCAATTGATCCAGAAGCACCTAATAAAACTAATCTTTTCATGCAATTACCCCAAACAAGATCATCAATGAATTAAATACCATCAAACAGAATACAAGAGAATCAATACGATCTAAAATTCCACCATGACCAGGAATTAAATTTGAGAAGTCTTTTATTTCAAATCTTCTTTTGATGGAAGAAAATGACAAGTCACCAACTTGTGCAACAAGTGGCAATACAATACTTCCAGCAATGATCAGCATCGAAGGAAGCTGCTTCAATACAAGTAAGCCATACACTAAAGATACAACAAGACCAGTTACGTATCCGCCAATGGAGCCTTCCCAAGTCTTATTCGGAGATACTTCTGGAATCATCTTATGTTTTCCTAAGGAAACACCAAAGAAGTATGCACCCGTATCACACATAAAGCATGCAAGACATACATAAAGCATGACAAGTCCACCATGCACATCTAATGCATAGATCTTATCTACACATCTCAATGCAATCCCAATCAAGACTGTAATCATAAATGGGTATGCAACTGCATCTGTAGCGACTTTCCCCTTTGCAAGTTCATTAACAAATAACACAACAAGCCAGATGGCAATCACTGCACCAAATTTTTCACCAGATACAATCATCATTGCCATTTCAGATGCAAAGCACAAGACAGTGGCAAAATAATCAGCTTTCCCAGTGACTACTTTACTGCCTTCATATGCAGCACCTAATGCGATCAAGACTTCTAATACTTTTAAAAGCCAGCCGCCAAACATTAATGGTGGAATCACAATTGCGATAATGACGATTGCCGCAATTGTTTTAATTTTCATCTTTTCATTCATTTGTGACACCTCCAAATCTACGATCACGCTTTGTATATTCTTCTAAGCATCTATGAAATACTTCAGGTGTAAATTCAGGCCAGCTTTCCTGTACAAATTCCAATTCTGCATAAGCAATCTGCCATAGTAAGTAGTTAGAGATTCTTTCTTCTCCACTTGTTCTGATAAGTAAATCTACAGGTGGGAAATCCTTTGTCATTAAATACTTTTCAAATCCAGCTTCATCTAGATCTAGACTTGCTTTTCCATCAAGTACATCTTTTGCATAGTGACGTGCTGCAAGCAAAATTTCTCTTTGAGAACCATAGTTCATACAGATATTCAAGTTTAAACCCGTATTGTTTTTACTTTCTTCCATTGCGTTATTCAATACTTTCTGAGTTGCTTTTGGAAGCATATCTAATTCACCAATGATATTCATGCGATATCCACGATCAAGAAATTCCTGCATATACTTCTTAAAAAAAATAGCTGGAAGTTTCATGATATAGCTAACTTCATCCTGGCTTCTCTTCCAGTTTTCCGTAGAAAAAGCATATAAAGTCAAATACTTTACACCCATTTCACTTGCGGCAATCGCAATTGTTCTAACATTATCAGCACCAACAAGATGTCCTGCAGTTCTAGGTTTTCCCTGTGCCTTTGCCCATCTGCCATTTCCATCCATGATAATGGCAACATGATTACATTCTTTTAACATAGTACTATCTCCATAATTACCCTACTATTATACATTAGAAACAATTAAAAAAAACCGATTCAAAACAATCGAACCGGTTTGTATAAATTAAACTTTTAATACTTCGTCCTGTTTCTTCTTGGATGCTGCATCAATATCCTTTGTGTACTTATCTGTCAGCTTCTGTACTTCATTTTCTGCATCCTTCTGTGTATCTTCATCCATTTCTTTATCTTTCTTGATAGCCTGGTTAGCATCACGTCTGATATTACGGATCTGAACTTTGCATTCTTCAGCAATCTTAGATACTTTCTTAGCTAATTCCTTACGTGTATCACCTGTAAGCTGTGGAACTGTTAAACGAATCACAGCACCATCATTCTGTGGAGCCATGCCTAAATCAGCAGCATTTAAACCCTTTTCAATTGCTTTTAATGAAGATGGGTCATAAGGCTTGATCACAAGAATTCTACCTTCCTGTACAGATATACCAGCAATCTGGTTTAAAGGTGTTGGTGAGCCATAGTATTCAACTTCAACTCTGTTGAGCATGTTTGCATTTGCCATGCCTGTTCTAATTGTAGCAAGTTCTTCCTTAAGATGGTCCATTACTTTGTCCATCTTAACTGTACTGCTATCGATAATTGGATAAGCCATTATTTTTCCTCCTTGTTAATACGGGTGCATACTGCTTCACCCTTCATAGCTTTTACAATATTTCCTTTTTCATTCATGTTAAACACAACAAGTTCCATATCATTATCCATACACATAGAAGTCGCTGTGGAATCCATTACCTGTAATCCTTTATTTAATAGATCCATGTATGTTAAATGTTCAAATCTTGTAGCTGTTGGATCCTTCTTAGGATCTGCATTATAGACGCCATCAACACCATTCTTAGCCATCAAAATTGCATCAGCCTTGATTTCACTAGCTCTTAAAGCAGCAGTTGTATCTGTTGAGAAGTATGGAGAACCTGTTCCTCCACCAAAGATAACAACTCTACCCTTTTCTAGATGACGAATTGCACGACGCTGAATAAATGGTTCAGCAACCTTATTCATCTCAATAGATGTCTGTACTCTTGTTTCTAAGCCTACACTTTCTAAAGAAGCCTGAATTGCTAATGCATTCATAATTGTTGCGAGCATTCCCATATAATCGCCTTGAACACGGTCAATACCAATTTCAGCAACCGTCTTTCCACGGATGAAGTTACCTCCACCAACAACAATAGCAATTTCTACACCTAAGCTTTGTGCTTCTTTAATTTCTTCAGCCAGGCTGTGTAAAACATCAGCGTCAAAGTTTTTTGAATTTCCACTTAATGCTTCTCCGCTGAGTTTCAACAATACACGTTTATACATGATTGAAACCTCCAAATTTCTGAAATTATTATATCAAACATCTTTTGTGAATACACCATAAATAATGAGAAATCATTGACTGACTGCAGGTCAGTGCTATACTGATGGCAAGGAGGCATGTATATGTTTAGTATTTTTGGTTTGATTGGATCAATTGTGATTGGAGCAATCGCAGGAACACTCGCTACTGTATTAACAGGAAATGATTCTAGTAATATGGTTAAGAATATAGTCATTGGTTTAGTTGGAGGAATTCTTGGCAGTGTCTTGGGATCACTCATTGGTATTGGCAGCAAAAATATCATTGGTTCCATTATTATCGCAACACTTGGTTCAATCCTTGTTCTTTGGATTTACAATAAATATATCAAAAAATAAGATATGCAAATGAAAAGTTGATGATACGTCACCAGCTTTTTTTATACAATCCAAAAAAGACACGTAATTTCTTACGTGTCAGTTTGCAATTGTGAAACAAATCTAAAATCTTACTTAGCCATTGCTGCTACTTCTGCAGCAAAGTTTTCTTCTTTCTTTTCAATACCTTCACCAACAACATACTTAACGAAGCTTAATACTTCAGCATTGTTGCTCTTGAGGTACTGACCGCACTTCTGATCAGCATCTAAGAAATATTCCTGATCAACTAAGCACATATCCTGTAGAGACTTAGAAACTCTACCTTCGATGATACCAGCCTTAACCTTTTCAGGCTTGCTAGCTAGCTTTTCATCCTTAGCAAGTAATTCTTCCTGGATTGAACGTTCATGTTCAACAACATCCTGAGGCATTTCATTTCTTGAAACGTATGTAGGATTCATAGAAGCAACCTGCATTGCCATATTCTTAGCAACCTGAGCGTCGCCACCCTTAACAACTGTCAAGGCAACGATTCTACCACCCTGGTGTGTATAAGAACCGAAGAATTCATCATCATTCTTAGAAACGATTTCGAATCTTCTTAATGTAATCTTTTCACCAATTGTAGCTACAGCATTGACGAAAGTATCGTTTAAAGTACCATCAGCAGTTGTTAATGCTAATGCTTCTTCATTTGTCTTAGCATCTGAAGCAAGAATTGTGTTAGCAACTACATCTAATAATTCTAAGAACTTTTCGTTCTTAGCAACGAAGTCAGTTTCGGAGTTCACTTCAATGATAACAGCCTTGTTACCATCAATAGCAATCTTTCCTAAACCTTCAGCAGCAATTCTGCCTTCCTTCTTAGCAGCCTTAGCAAGACCGTTTTCTCTTAACCAGTCAACAGCCTTCTTGATGTCACCGTCAGTAGCTTCAAGAGCCTTCTTACAGTCCATCATACCTGCAGCAGTTAAGTCTCTTAATTCTTTAACAAGCTTAGCTGTTACTGCCATCTTATTCAGCCTCCTTAGCTTCAGTTCCTGCTACTGGAGCGTCAGCCTTAGCAATATTGTTACGGTTGTCGTTTCTCTTGAATACACGTCTTTCACCATTGTATGTGTTACGTCTAGCATTCATCTGAGCTCTCTTTTCTTCATACTTAGCTCTTCTACGCTTTTCGTATTCAGCTGCATCTTCTTCAACCTTCTTGATAACGTCCTTCATTGTGATATCAGCTTCTTCTTCACCTTCAGCAACGTTTTCGATTGGCAAGTTCTTACCTTCGCAGATAGCATCAGCAAGAAGACTTACTAATAACTTGATAGATCTAACAGCGTCATCGTTAGCTGGGATTGGGAAATCAACAGTTCTTGGATCTGCATTTGTATCGATTAATGCGAATACAGGAATTCCTAACTTCTTAGCTTCAGCTACAGCGTTGTGCTCTTCTAGTGGATCTACAACAAATAATGCATCAGGAAGCTTCTTCATTTCCTTGATACCGCCAAGGAAGTTTTCAAGCTTTTCCTTGTTCTTAAGCATTAATGCCTGTTCCTTCTTTGTGTAAACAGAAATTGTTCCGTTTGCTTCCATTTCTTCAATGTCAACAAGCTTCTTGATTGACTTCTGGATTGTTCTGAAGTTTGTTAATGTTCCACCTAACCATCTCTGGTTTACGTAGAAAGAACCAGAACGTAGAGCTTCTTCAAGAATTGTAGCCTGAGCCTGCTTCTTAGTTCCTACGAATAGGATCTTTCCGCCATCTTCAGTGATCTTCTTGAATGCTTCATATGCAGCGTCAAGCTTTTCCTGTGTCTTGTTCAAGTCAATGATATAGACACCATTCTTTGCAGTATAGATATACTGCTTCATGTTTGGGTTCCACTTACGTGTCTGATGACCAAAGTGAACTCCATTTTCGAGCATTTTTCTCAATGTTACAACAGCCATTTCTTTTATTTACCTCGCTTTCCGTTGTTACCGCCACAGGTTCCAACATTATCAATACACCCATTTGTGTACACGGGATAATGAATTCCCTGTGTGAGAAGTCATCTATCCACTATAAAAAGTGCATAAGATGCCGACAATGAATATACCATGAATCGAAAATGATTACAACAAAGAATTAAAAAAAACCACCTGATTTTCTTGAAAGCTGAACTGAAAAGTTAAATTCCACTTTCGTATATGCAAAATGGAATTTACTATTTCACCAACTTCCAGTTGATTTT
>CAKVBD010000043.1 GCA_934725105.1 uncultured Bulleidia sp.
TGTACAGTTTGTGGAAACATATCACACGGCTGTACTTTTTCAAGCTGATATCCATGATCCATTATGATCTTCACATCTCTAGCAAGTGTGGCTGGATCACAAGAAACATATACAAATCTTTCTGGTGCAATCTTGAAGATTGCATCTAATGTTTCTTTCGAACATCCCTTTCTAGGAGGATCCACAATCATCGCATCAATCTTAATATTTGATGCAATTAATTCTTCAGCACCCTTTGATGCATCCGCATTCATAAAATGAATGTTATGAATATCATTTGCTTCCGCATTGATCTTAGCATCCCTAATCGCATCCGCCACAATTTCAATGCCATACACTTCCTTTGCTTTTTTAGCACCAATGATACCCATTGTACCTGTACCACAATACAGATCCAATAATGTCTCTTTTCCTGTTAATTGTGCATATTCCAAAGCTGTAGAATATAAAACTCTTGTCGCGTATGGATTAATCTGGAAGAAAGATCTCGCAGAGATTCTAAACTTACATCCTAACAATTCTTCTTCAATATAAGGTTTTCCCGCAATCAAAACTTCTTCACCATCAAGAATCACATTATCTTCTCTACGATTAATAATGCACGATAAAGATGTAATATTTGGATATTTTTCTTGTGTTAATGCAATCAGTTGATCACTGTTATCAAACGGCCAGTTTCTAACCACAAAACAAACCATGACTTCGCCACTCATATGCGCATGCTTGATCAAAACATGACGAATTTCTTTTCCACAATGATACTCTTCAAAAGCCTGTTTAAAGAACTGTGTTAATTCATTCGATAATTCCGTCTGTACGTGACAGCTGTCATACGATACAACTCGATTTGTATGATTCTGATAGAACCCCATCTCTACTTTTCCATCTCTTACCTGTACAGGTACCTGCACCTTATTACGGTAATTCCAGTACGGTTCTTCTTTCAAGATTGGAAGAGGTTCGATTTCAATTCCAGCATTCTTGCGGAAACAGTCTTTGACTTTTTCCATCTTGAATTCACGCTGTGCAAAATCATCCATATGCTGCAGCTGACAGCCACCACATGGACGATACACAGAACACTTTGGCTCCACTCTATGTTCAGATGGCTTTAGAATCTTAACAACTCTACCATAGCCATAGCTGCTCTTCATTTTTGTAATACCGATTTCTGCTTCTTCCCCAACAAGTAAGCCAGGCACAAAAATCACTACATCGTTGATTCTAGTAACTCCAGCGCCTTCAGATGAATATCCAGTGCATATAGCGGTATAAATTTCATTCTTTTTCATTTCCATATAATTTCAATAAAAGGGACATACTGTCCCTTCTTCCTTATTATTCTGCTGGTTGTTCTTCAAAAGATGCATCATCATTTGGAACATCTTCACCACCAGTGATTTCACCACCGTTTTGCTGGGCCTCAGCACTCGCACTTGCTGCAGCCTGACGATCAAGAACGGCTTGTCTCAACTTATCCGCAACAGCCTGATCTTTCGCAACAGATACTGTCTGTTTCTGAGGTTCTGCCATATTTGATGTCTTTGTATCAATGACATAAATAAAGTTTTCACCTTCTGCATCCGTTCTTTCAGGAAGTGTATATACATGAATTTCCAGATCATACTGCTTTTTAGAATCTGTCTTTGTGAAATATACAGCAGGATCAAGAATAGAAGCAACTGTGTTATATACTTCATCTGCTTTTGCATTTACAGTTTCTTCATTTGCATCATCCGCAACATCAACATATACCCGTAATGTAGCTGTTGTCATTGTAACAAATGCATTATCCTGACCACCAAGAGCCTTCACTGCACTTTCAACATCATTCAGCTGATTCTTTGTAATTGCAGGATCTAAGTCACCTTCAAAACGATTTCCAAGTACTGGTGTACCCGTATCCATACTGGATGAAAATAAGATCCATCCAAGTACGACAAATGGTGCCAATACTAAAATCAAGCAAATAGTAAACAGAATACCTGTACGATGTGTCTTCTTTTTTTTATTAAGAGATCTAGCTGTCTCTTTTGTTTTGTTTTGTGTCATTTATCTTTCTCCGTTCTTCTATTTTAAACTTTTTGAAAGGATTTGACTACTCACCAATACGCTTCTGTAGTTCTTCTTTGATCAACTTATTAACAATACCACCGTTTGCTTGTCCCTTAGACTTCTTCATAACCTGTCCCATCAAGAAGCCAAGTGCTTTGCCTTTACCATTCTTGAAGTCTTCAATTGCCTGCGGATTTTCATCCAGAGCTTCCTTCACCATTGCTTCAATGGCACCCGTATCACTCATCTGCTTCAATCCCTTCTTTTCCGCAACTGCTTCAGGATCTTCTCCATGCATCATTTCATCAACAACCTGTTTTGCCTGTGCATTGGAAATCTTTCCATCTTCAATCATGCCAACAAGCTTTGCGAGCATTGCAGGATTCAATTCACAAGTTTCAATTGTTTTTTCATTTGCATTCAACCATGCTGATACATCAGACAAAAGCCAGTTACATGCAATCTTTGCATTCTTTGTGAATTTCATTACTTCTTCAAAGTATTCACTCATTTCCTTGTTAGAAATCAAGATTGCAATATCATGTGCACTCAAACCATATTCCTTAGAATATCTTTCCTTACGAGCTTCAGGAAGTTCAGGCATATTATCCTGAATATCCTTGATCCATTCATCACTCAAACGAATAGGGAAAATATTAGGTTCAGGGAAGAACTTATAGTCAACATTACTTTCCTTAGAACGCATTGCAATTGTTGTACCTGTCTTTTCATCAAATCTTCTTGTCTGCTGAATTACTTTTTCACCATTTTCAAGAAGTTCCTTCTGACGCTTGATTTCATAGTCAACTGCCTTACCAACATGAGAAATAGAGTTGATATTCTTGATTTCACACTTTGTACCAAGTACACCACTTCCCTTAGGAGAAATAGATACGTTCGTATCACAACGCATAGAACCTTCTTCCATCTTACAGTCACTGACACCAATGTAATACAGCGTCTGTCTCAATGCTTCTACATACGCTTCTGCTTCTTCACCAGAATGCATATCAGGTTCAGATACGATTTCAACAAGTGGTGTTCCCGCACGGTTAAAGTCCAATAATGAGAACTTTGTTAAATGGAACTGCTTCGCAGTATCTTCTTCCATGTGGATACGATTAATGCGAATCTTCTTCTTTCCACTCTTTGTATCAATTTCTACATAGCCATTTCTTCCAATTGGATGAAACTGCTGTGTAATCTGGAATCCCTTTGGAAGATCTGAATAGTAATAGTTCTTACGATCAAACTTCACAAGCGGATCAATTGTTAAATTCAAAGCTGTACAAGCCATGACTGCTTTTCTGACAGCTTCCTTGTTCACTTCAGGCAATGTTCCAGGATGACCTAAGTCAATTTCATTCACACAAGTATTTGCTTTACGGCCAAAGGAAGTAGGTGCTCCAGAGAACATCTTTGTGTTTGTTTTGAGCTGGCAGTGAATTTCAATACCAATCGTTACATCGTATTCCATTGTTACTTCACCTCAACTTTCATATCTTTATATCCAGTGATATTTTCAATCGCAAGACCAATATTGAACATATCACTTTCACACCATGCTGGTGTTGTAATGTTAATACCAATTGGACATCCTTCTTCAAATCCCATTGGAACAGTCATGGAAGGATAGCCTGAGAAGTTACCCATTGCCATGTAGTTTTCAGCAATGAGATTTTCATCAGATAACTGATTGGATAACTGATCCTGATCTTCATCCTTGTTGATAAATGGTGCAATATTTCCACTCGCTGGAGCAACAATTGCATCATATTCCTTGAAGCATTCATTCATTGCATCAACAACAACTCTTCTAACCTTCTGTGCTTTTCTAAAGATTCTTTCCTGGTTTTCTTCAAACAAGCCATAAGAACCAATAACAAATCTTCTTCTAATCAATGGACCAAATCCCTTTGTTCTAGAATTTGTCATGATAGCTTCCATATCTTCGCCATCTTCTCTGACACCAAAACGAATACCATCCAGATTCGAATCATTTGATGTAGCTTCACAGTTTGCGATAATAAAGTATGCAGGAAGAATTGCACGCATCATGTCGTTATCAAAATCATAGACATCAACAATTGCACCCTTCGCTCTTAACTGATCCATCAAATCATTAAACATCTTCACTGTTTCCTGATTAGAGATATTTTTAATCACATTTCCAATGACCGCAATCTTCTTACCTTTGATATCATCATTTAATAAAGCACTGTAATCAGGTACTTCATTAAAAGAAGATGTCATATCTCTTTCATCTCTTCCAGCTAGTACTTTCAAAGTAGCCGCAGCATCTTCAATAGAACGTGTAAAATAACCAACATGATCCAAAGAAGAAGCATACTGGATAATTCCATATCTAGAGATTCTTCCATATGTTGGCTTGACACCAACAATACCACAGAAACTTGCTGGCTTACGTACAGAGTCACCTGTATCAGAACCAATCGCCATTGGTACGACACCACTAGCTACTAAAGCAGCTGAACCACCAGAAGATCCACCTGTCATACGTCTTGTATCCCATGGGTTATATGCTGGACCTGTAAAGCATGTTAAGTTTGTACCACCCATAGCAAGTTCATCCATAGATGCTTTTGCGATGCATACTGCACCAGCCTTCTTAAGCTTTGTTACAATTTCAGCATCATATACAGGAACATAATTGCTTAAAATCTTGCTTCCTGCAGTTGTACGAATTCCTTTTGTATTGACATTATCTTTCAATACAATTGGAACACCATAAAATGCACCATCTTCTGGCAATTCTTTTAACTGTTCTTCAGGATCAACAAAAGTGATAACCGCATTTAACTTATCTTGTAAAGCCTGTGCTTTTTCATATGCTTCTTTTACACGACTTTCAACGTTATTTCTATCTTTAGCCATTTCTTCAATCATTTACTTTACCACCTTTGGAAGAACGAAATGTCCTTCTAACTTCTTCTTGACGTTGCTCATTGCTTCATCCTGTGTAATTACGTTGCTGACAACATCTTCTCTTAAGAATGTTGTTGCAGCTTCAAATGGGTAGACCATTTCTTCTACGCCTTCTGTATTCACCGCATCTAACAAAGCCATTTGAGATTCTAATGTTCCAAATTCATGAACAATGCTATCTGCCTCTTCATCAGATAGATCAAACATCAAATGATGTGCCAGTGTTTTAAAATATTCTCTATCCTTTTTTTCTTCCATATTTATTACCTTCTTCGACAAGTAACAATTTTACCGTTTTAATCGTATATTTTCAACATATGCTCAACTTGTTATACAATAAATACATGAGCAAAGAACTAGAAATCAGCACAATTGGATGCCCATTTAGAAAAAACAATAAATTATGTACATCAGAGATTCGTCTATTTAAATCATTGCCAAAAGACGTCCAGGAAGATCTAGTAAATCATTCTGATCATATTCAATATCCAAAAGGAAAAATCATTGCACAGGAAGGAGATAAAATTGATTCAGTTATCATCATTCGACATGGTCGCATCAAAACATGTCGCTATGATGCAAATGGTGAAGAATATATCATGGATGTTTTACATGAAGGTCAGGCAATCTGGCATGATATGTTTCTGAATGACTACACATACCATTACAGTATTGTTACGTTAACCACAACGATGGTATGTAAAATCAAACGAACAGACTTCATGCATCTATTAACAAAATATCCAAACGCAACAATGTCATTAATTGCGATGCTTTCAACAGAATTACAGGAAGCAAAAGAAAAAGCACAGCTGCTTTCTGTCCGTCAGCCTTTGATACGATTAGCAGGATTCTTGATCAATAAAGATTCCACATGCACAAATCATATCATCTGTATGAAACTGGATGATATTGCCGCATCCATTGGATTACGTGCAGAAACTGTATCTAGATGCATCAGTAAACTAGAGGAACAGCAGCTGATTGCACGTCTAGGACAAGGAAAGTTAAAAGTAACAAATCGCTCAAAATTACTAGAATTATATAATTCTAAAAATATTGATTGAAATTTGATTATAATCAAAGAATTCTTTTTCTAAGCAGAGTACCTTTCTATATGTGAGTGAATCTCATCTATAGAAAGGTATTTTTTATGACACTGGCAAATGTACATTCCATTGAAACATTTGGATCAGTAGATGGTCCTGGATTACGCTATATTCTTTTCTTAAAAGGCTGTCGTTTACGTTGTGCTTTTTGTCACAACGCAGATACATGGAATCTAAACAATGAAGATCAGCGCAGTGCAGATGAGATCCTGGATCATGCGGAAAGATATCGCAGCTATTGGGGAAGTGAAGGTGGAATTACTGTCAGTGGTGGCGAGCCTCTTCTGCAGATGGATTTTCTAATTGAATTATTCAAAAAAGCAAAACAGAGAAACATCAATACATGTATTGATACTGCAGGAGAACCTTTCACAAAAAAAGGTGAATGGTTTACAAAATTTGAAGAATTAATGCATTATACAGACATTCTTCTTGTTGATATCAAACATATTGATCGAAACAAGCACATCCGTTTAACAGGCAAGCCAAATGACAATATTCTGGAAATGTTCCACTATCTAAGTGACATCAACAAGCCAATCTGGATTCGCCAGGTACTCGTTCCTGGATGGACAGATGACATAGAAGATCTAAAGAAAACAAGAGCTTTTATCGAAACACTTTCCAACGTCAAGAAAATTGAAATTCTCCCATATCACAATATGGGGGCATATAAATGGGAAAAGCTAGGCATGAAATATCCTTTAGAAGGTGTAGAAGCACCAGACAAAGATTCTATTGAACTAGCCGACAAAGTATTACACGGAGAAATCCGTTAATAAATAAAAGAAAGGAAATAAAAGAAATGAAACAAGAATGGAGAAATTTTAAAGGTGGTCATTGGGTAGATGACATCAACGTACGTGACTTTATTCAAAACAACTATACACAGTACGATGGTGATGAATCATTTTTAGCTGATGCTACGGAAGCAACAAACACACTTTGGGACAAAGTACAGGCTTTACAGAAAGAAGAACGTGCAAAAGGTGGCGTTTTAGAATGTGAAACAGAAATTGTTTCTTCTTTAACAGCGTATGGTCCTGGCTATATTGATGAAGCAACAAAAGATCTTGAAAAGATCGTTGGTCTTCAGACAGATAAACCACTCAAGCGTGCATTTATGCCTTATGGTGGTATCAAAATGGCTCAACAGGCTGCAGAAACATATGGCTACAAGGTAAACGAAAAGTTCGATAAGATCTTCAACGAATACCACAAGACACATAACCAGGCAGTATTTGATGCATATACACCAGAAATGAAAGCTGCAAGACACTCTCATATCGTAACTGGCTTACCAGATACATATGGCAGAGGAAGAATCGTTGGTGACTATAGAAGAGTTGCATTATACGGTATCGATCGTTTGATTGCTGGAAAGCAGGAAGATCTAAACAGATGCGGTCATGGTGATATGAGTGATGACATCATTCGTCAGCGTGAAGAAATCGCAGAACAGATTCGTGCATTAAAGGGCATGAAGGAAATGGCTAAGATCTACGGCTATGATATTTCTCAGCCAGCTAAGAATGCTCACGAAGCAATCCAGTGGCTATACTTCGGCTATCTTGCCGCAATCAAGACACAGAACGGTGCTGCAATGTCTGTTGGCAGAATCTCTACTTTCTTAGATATTTATATCGAAAGAGATTTGCAGGAAGGTACAATCACAGAACAAGAAGCACAGGAAATGATTGACCATATGACAATGAAGTTCCGTATGGTTAAGTTCGCAAGAATTCCTTCATACAATGCATTATTCTCTGGTGACCCAGTATGGGCAACACTTGAAGTTGGTGGACTTGGACAAGATGGAAGACACATGGTCACAAAGAACGACTACCGTTTCTTACACACACTTGAAAACATGGGTCCTTCACCAGAACCTAACTTAACAGTTCTATATTCCAAGCGTCTTCCTGAAAGCTTCAAAGAATACGCAGCTAAGATTTCTGTTAAGACAAGCAGTATCCAGTATGAAAATGACGATGTCATGAGACCAATCTGGAGTGATGACTACAGCATCTGCTGCTGTGTATCCGCAACACAGACTGGTAAAGAAATGCAGTTCTTTGGTGCACGTGCAAACTTAGCAAAGTGCTTGTTATACGCAATCAATGGTGGTAAGGATGAAAAGTTCCTCGATAAGCAAGGCAACCACATGCAGGTTGGTCCAGAATACGCTCCAATCACTTCTGAATACTTAGACTATAAGGAAGTTATGCATAAGTATGATCTCATGTTAGACTGGTTAGCTGGTTTATATGTTAATATTCTTAACCTCATCCAGTACATGCATGACAAGTATTACTATGAATCTGCTGAAATGGCACTCATTGATACAAATGTAAGAAGAACATTCGCAACTGGTATTGCTGGATTCTCACACGTTGTAGACTCCTTAAGTGCGATCAAGTATGCAAAGGTTAAGACAGTTCGTGATGAATCTGGTTTAGTTGTTGACTACAAGATTGAAGGCGACTTCCCGAGATACGGAAATGATGATGATCGTGCAGATGAAATCGCTGTATGGTTACTCAAGGAATTCATGCATAAGATTGAAAAATATCATACATACAGGAATTCCGAACCAACAACATCTATCTTAACTATCACATCTAACGTTGTTTATGGTAAAGCTACAGGTGCTCTGCCAGATGGAAGAGAAGCATATGCTCCATTCTCCCCTGGTGCTAACCCAGCATACGGTGCAGAAAAGAACGGCTTGCTTGCATCTTTGAACTCTGTTGCCAAGGTTCCATATGAATATGCATTGGATGGTATCTCAAATACACAGACAATCTCTCCAAGTGCTTTAGGTCATACAGAAGACGAACAGAAGAAGCAGCTTGTAAATGTATTAGATGGTTACTTCTCTCAGGGTGCACATCACCTCAATGTTAACGTATTCGGTATTGATAAGCTAAAGGATGCTATGGAACATCCAGAAAAGCCAGAATATGCTAACTTTACAATCCGTGTATCTGGTTACGCTGTTAAGTTCATTGACTTAACTCGTGAACAGCAGTTAGACGTTATCGCAAGAAACGCTCACGAAACACTGTAATATTTAAAAAGATCTGAACTTTGAAAATTCAGATCTTTTTTAATTATTTTATTTTGTAAATAGATCGCTATGCGTTCCTGTACGAGACAGCGTTAATACCAAAACATCGTCATCTATCCGATAAACAAGTAGCCAATCTGGTTGTATATGGCATTCTCTATGCCCAACCCAATTCCCATTTAATGCATGGTCTTTATTCTTCTCGGGAAGTGACTCTCCACGAGATAAAATTCGAATTATTTCATCTAATAATTCAATATTTAAATGTCGTTTCATCGCAAGTTTATAATCTTTTTTTAAACTGCGTTGTCCATACAATTTCTCGGTTCATCTCTTCAGTTCTCTTAACGCTTCTTCCACATCAGAATAATGCTTTACGTTAGGATCCTTAGAAATTTTTTCAGCCTCCAACAATGCTGAAATTGTTTTTGAATTAGGCTGATTCAACCGAACATCAAATGGAAATCCACCTGCCCTTAAAGATTGTCTCAAAAATACATTAATTGCTGTTGTAAGATTCACTCCAAGTTCACCATAAAGTTCTTCACATTGTTTCTTAATATCACTGTCCATTCGAACACTAAAATTTGTTGTGGTCATACGCACCTCCAATGCATTCTTATGCATAAATATTGTATATCTATCGCAATGCATTATCAACTCAATAGAAACAATTTATACTTTCTTTTCCATTGTCATGTTCATTGGTGTCATACCTAAGGATTCATAGAAACGTATTGCATCTTGATTGAATGACCATACCGTCAGTTCTATACCTGTTGCTTCATATGCTTTTGCTACGTCCTCTGCATAATGATATAGTTCACGACCAATGCCACTCTTTCGATGATTCTCATCCACAACCAGATCACTAATGTAGAAAACATTCCTATCATTCACAACTTCATATCCAGGTTTTACATGATGTTCCATCATTAATAAGCCAACAATTTCATCCTCTTTGATATATACATAATGGAAATATTCATCCTGAAATAATTTTGCAAAATAAGATTGGCTCAATGCATCTCCATCCCGAAAGATATCTGGACGATTGATATAGTGAAGCTGATGAACCTGCTTCATCAGTTTTCTCACACCATCATAATCACTCTTTAGCATTTTACGAATCATATCTTATTCACCAAACTGTGCAATGAATTCATCTTCAGAAATGATTGGTACACCTAAAGACTTTGCTTTCGTATTTTTACTGCTTGTGCTGGTGACATCATTATTAATGAGATAGTTTGTACTCTTTGATACAGATCCCGTCACTTTACCACCATGTGCTTCAATATATGCTTTCAATTCATTTCGATTCTTATAGTGATGCACATCACCAGTCACAACGAATGTTAAATTCTTGCACTTATCATCCACTGCTTCTGTAGCAGTCTTATTCACTGTTAAATACTGCAATAGATCCTGATAATCACGCAGATTCTTTTCATCCTGAAACCACTTCACAAATGCAGAACTCTTTTCACTGCCAATACCATCAATATATGCAAAACATTCAGTATCTTCTGTTGTAGATGCTTTTTCAACCAAAGCATTTAAATCTTCCGCATTCAACAGCTTACGCGCAACATCCACACCAACAAGTGGAATATTCAACGCATAAATCAATTTCACATCATCTACAGTCTTTGCCTTTTCTAAAGAAGCCATGATATTATCAGCACTCTTTTCACCAAAGCCATCCAATTGTGCAATTTCTTCTTTATGTGCATCTAAACGATAAATATCTCCAACATTGTGAATCCATCCTTCATTGATAAATCTAGCCAATGTAGCTTCAGAAATACCGTCAATATCCATACCGCCCTTAGAAACAAAACGCTTGAATTTCTTCAATTTCTTTGCAGCACAATTCGGATTTGTACACTTCAATGTCTTTGTTCCAGAATTTTCACTCACACGAATTTCTGTAGGCTGTCCACAAACAGGACACACAGAAGGAATCTCAAGTTTCCCTTCAATCTTAGAAACATGAATAATCTTTGGAATGATCTTGTTTGCTTTAATCACAGAAACAACAGTTCCCTTTGCTCCAATACCAAGTCTTTCACATTCCGAAATATTACATAATGATGCACGCTTTACCGTTGTTCCTTCCAGTTCTACTGGTTCAAATACCGCAACCGGTGTAATCGTAGAAGCAGCACAAGACCATTCAATATGATCCAATGTGCTATCAACAGATTCATCCGCCCATTTAAATGCATATCCTGCACGTGTAGCGTGATGTCCTGTGACAGAACCTGTAGAAGCATATTGTGTATCATCATATGTGATCACAAGTCCATCTACTGGATATGGATTCAAATGACTCGTTACTTTCTTCGTCCACGCATCAATTACCCCGGAAATATTTTCATAGGAAGGATTTTGTATCACTTCATGATCAACGACCGTAAATCCAAGATCACTCAAATATTGCATCTGTTCACCCCAGGATACAATTTTCTTTTCTGTATAAACAAGCGTAAAAGGAATCCAGTGAATATTTCTACGCTTCACTTCTTCACTGTCTTTCAAAGACAATGAACCAGATGCCAGGTTTCTAGGATTGGCATAATCTTCTCCTGATTCTAATACAAACTGTTCAAAATCTTCATAGGAAATCACGGCTTCTCCACGGATCACAAGATGTCCTTTTTCCTTGACTGTCTTTTGAATCCCTTGGATTGCACCGGCTAGATGTGTAATGTTTGTTCCAATATGTCCATCCCCTCGTGTAACGACTTTTGTCAGTTTTCCATTGTCATATGTCACCACAAGTGTTAACCCATCCAGTTTCCATGACAAAAAGATAGGTCTATCACTCGCCCATTTCACTAAATCTGTAACTTTCTTTGTTTTCGCAAGTGACAATGCAGGAAACTCATGCGGTTCTTTCAAACCCTGTGTATCATCACTAGATACATTAATTGTTGGAGAATCTTCTAAAACTGTACCTGTTTCTTCTTCCAGCTTTTTTAATGCATCAAATGCAGCATCCCACTCATAGTCACTCATACGTTCCTGCTGACCATTGTAATAAGCATCACTCGACTGATTCAATGTATCCACAAGTTCACGCATTTTCTTCATTGCATCTGTATTGTTCATCATTCACCCTTCTTTTTTAATCCAGGAAATATTGCGATTTTCTTTAATCCATATGGATATGTAAATGCAATTTCAAGCATTTCTCTCTTCACTTTAATAATGATACCTTCGCCAAATTTTGGATGGATGACTGTATCCCCCTTCTTAAACTTCACTTTACTTGCTTTTGGCTGTTCTACATGAATTGGGGAAGGGATTTCATCTTCATCATCATTTCGACTCATAAAATCCGCAAAGCTATTCTTAAAGATACGTGTTTCACTAGAAGAAGACATCACACCTCTTTGATTAAAACTGCCAGGTGCTTCTACCATATAGTCATGGTCCATTTCTTTAATAAAACGGCTTGTCTGTCGAGAGCCTTGGATGATAAAGGAGAAACCACCAGCTTCACATACATACAAATGATTTTTAGCACGCGTAAAAGCTACGTAGGCAAGTCTTCTTTCTTCTTCCATACCATGAGAAGAATCTTCAATCGATCTCGCATTTGGAAAAATACCTTCATTCAGATCCGTTACAAATACCGTATCAAATTCCAGCCCCTTTGCCGCATGCACCGTCATCAATTGAACACACTCATTCACTTCACCACTGTCACGATCTGTATATAAAGCAATATTCTGCAGATATTCATCCAGACTCAAATCAGGATTATCTTCAGAGAAGTTCTGCAGATCTTCCTGTAAAGCCTTCAAGTTTAAAAGTCTTTCATCTTTCTTTTCCTCATCTACTTCACACATTGCTTTGACGCCACTTTCTTCAACGATCTTCTCTAACAGTTCATCCAGCGGCATCTTTCCTTCACGCTCAATTGCCTTCCA
Organism: uncultured Bulleidia sp.; assembly: GCA_934725105.1. GTDB lineage: Bacteria > Bacillota_I > Bacilli_A > Erysipelotrichales > Erysipelotrichaceae > Bulleidia. The sequence goes on from CAKVBD010000043.1 coordinate 13,122, forward strand.
TCCTTCAATCATAGAAACAAATTCTTCAATGGTCTTTTTTGCTTTTCCAGAGAAAATCTGATTTGCTTTCAATACTTCATACATTGTTGAATTGTTTCTACGTGCTTCTTCAACAATGTTATCCATTGTCTTTCCACCGATTCCACGCTTTGGTCGATTCAAGATTCTCTGCAAAGCCAGATCATCTGCCGTAACGATCATTCTCAGATAACAAAGAGCATCTTTTACTTCCATACGTTCATAGAAGCGAATACCACCATAAATAATATATGGAATTCTAAGATCAATCATCGCTTTTTCAAGACCGCGAGATAGATAGTTAGAACGATACAGAATTGCGATATCAGAATATTTCTTGCCTTGTGTATGAAGCTTCTGGATCATTCCCGCAATCCATGCATCTTCATATTCTTCACTCTCCGCTCCAAAATGAATGACTTTATCTTCATTCTTTTTCGATGTATACAATTCTTTCTTCAAACGATTCTTATTGTTTTGAATTACACTGTTAGAAACACGCAGAATTGCATCCGTAGAACGATAGTTTTCATTCAGCATGATTGTCTTTGCATTTGGAAAATCCTTTTCAAAATGCATAATAATATCCACATTAGCACCACGCCATGTATAAATTGTCTGGTCAGGATCACCAACAACATACAAAGAAGCATTTTTACCAACAAGAAAACGAATCAATTGATACTGAAGATTATCGATATCCTGAAACTCATCTACAAGTACATATTCAAATCTTCTCTGCCATTTTTCTAAAACAGAAGGAAAATCTGAAAACAATGTAACTGTCTTTAAGATCAAATCATCAAAATCCAGAGCATACATTTCTTTCAAACGATTCACATAATACTCATAGATTTTTGCCTTATCAGTATCATCTGTAAAGCTGCCAGCCATTTTCTTCGCAGCTTCAACACCAATCTGTGCTGTTTTATTGTTTGAAATATAGCCAACAACTTCCCCAGGTGTTAATTTAGAATCTTTCAGATCCAGTTGCTTCATTGCTTCTTTCACAATGGATTTCTGATCATCTGCATCCATGATCGTAAAATTCTTTGGATAGCCTAAGCATGAAATATCTTCTCTTAAAATACGGACACAAAGAGAATGAATCGTAGAAATCCATTTTGGTTCATCATCTTCATGAAGCATTGTAGAAAGACGTTCCTTCATTTCCTTTGCGGCTTTATTTGTAAACGTAATTGCTAATATCTTATATGGACGTACATCTTCATCTTCAATCAAATGTACGATACGCATTGTTAAAACACGTGTTTTACCAGAACCCGCACCCGCAATGATTCTTAAATACTGATCATCAGACAGTACAGCTTCTTTTTGATTTTCATTTAATAATGTAGTATCGATCATATGTTTTTCTCCATCGTTCAACTATTATAACAAAACAAAATAAGAAATGTGAAAGCACATGTTATAATAGGCACGAGGTAAAAAAAACATGATTTTAAAAGCTGATCAATGGAAAGATTATTCCTGCCTGGATGCAGGAAATGGAGAAAAGTTAGAACAATGGAAAGGTGTCATTTTAAGACGTCCTGATCCACAAGCTATCTGGCCAATGCATGAAAATAAACAATGGAAGAATGCTGATGCAATCTACCATAGAAGTAATAAAGGTGGAGGAAGCTGGGAATACAAAAAGAAGCTTCCAGAATCCTGGACAATCGACTATCGCAATTTAACATTCAAAGTATCCCCTACAGGTTTCAAACACACAGGAATCTTCCCTGAACAGGCAGTTAACTGGGACTGGATGTATGATTTGATTTCTGCACACAAAGACGAAAAAATCCGAGTATTAAATCTATTTGGATATACAGGATGTGCAACAATGGCATGCAGCGCAGCGGGTGCACAGGAAGTTGTACACGTTGATGCTTCTAAAGGCATGGTACAGTGGGCAAAAGAAAACCGAGACCTGTCACACCTTGAACATAACAAGATTCGTTTTATTGTTGATGACTGTCTGAAATTTGTTGAAAGAGAAAAAAGAAGAGGTCACACATACCATGGTATTCTGATGGATCCGCCAAGCTATGGTAGAGGCCCAAATGGTGAAATGTGGAAATTTGAAAAAGAAATCACAGGATTAATCAAGTCCTGTCTGGAAATTCTTGATGAGAATGCACTGTTCTTCTTGATCAATAGCTATACGACAGGATTCTCTTCCATCGTTTTAGAAGATCTGATGAAAACAATGATCCTGCCAGAGCATCCAGAAGGTACAGTCTCTTGTGGTGAAGTTGCAATCCCACTCCAGAATAGAGATTTATTGCTGCCTTGCGGTATTTATGGAAGATGGGAAAGAAAATGATCCATGTACTTTATGAAGACAATCATGTACTTGTGGTAGAAAAACCTGTCAATATTCCTGTACAGGAAGACAGTTCTCATGATCTTGATCTATTAACAATGTGTAAGCAATACATCAAAGAAACTTACAACAAGCCTGGAAATGTATATTTAGGTCTTGTGCATCGTTTAGACCGTCCAGTAGGTGGTGTGATGATATTCGCAAAAACATCCAAAGCCGCCTCTAGACTCAGTGATCAGGTACGTACACACGCATTCAAAAAAGAATATCTTGCTGTATTGGATGGTACACCAAAGAAGAAACAAGGCACACTTGTTGACTATCTCAAAAAAGATACAAAAAATAACCGTGTCACTGTCACAAATGAAAAAGACGGCAAAAAATCCATTCTGCACTATGATGCACTAGAAACAACACAGAACAAGACACTTGTACATATCACATTAGAAACAGGCAGAAGCCATCAGATTCGTGTACAGTTTTCTTCTAGAAACCTGCCGCTTGTATATGATCAAAGATACAACCCACACACAAAAAAAGGACAGATTGCATTATATGCATATCAGTTAACATTTATTCATCCAACACAAAAAGAACCAATGACTATTTCATGTCTTCCACCAAAGAAAGATCCATGGAATCTCTTTGAGGTAGCACAATGCCTAAAAAACACAAAAGAAAAAGACATATCAGAAAAAGTCTGATTGTAGTTCTTGTATTAGTGATTGCCTGTGGTGTTCTAGCATTCCAGGTCCCAAAGATTACAAGTGAAGCAAAGCTGAAAGATCTTGGATATTCCAAAGAAGCAATCAAATGCATCCAAAAAACAGACTATGCATCTGATATTATTCAAAATCAATATTATTCTAAATACATGGAACAATGTATTCTAGATGGTTCTTTACAGGAAGAATATCTGCCACTCTATGCCGCAATCAAAACAGATCGTACACTAACAGACACAGATTTTCTTTTATACAATCGTTTGATGGATAAAGGATATGAAGTCGATCAATTACAAAATCTATTTAACAATCTGACATTCATTGAATTAACACCACTGCTGGTATTTGATTATCAATGGGATGAAAATCCATATATCCAGGATTGCAAGAATAACCGTGATCATAATAATGAATCTGCATTTTCATTAAGTGATTCATACTATCAATTATATAAGCTGCAAAAAGAAATCCCTTCTCCACACGATACTTCTGTTCTAGTAAACAGTACATATGGTCTAGCAAGTGATTTTGTACCAGACAATATTGTAGATATCAGTACACAATACGCTGTCAGTGGTGTACAGCTTGTACAAGAATGCACAGATGCATTTATTGCATTCGCCCAGGCTTCCCAACAGGCAGGACACTACTTCTTCGCTACTGTTGGATACCGTGAATATGCAATTCAGGAAAGTGCCTATAACAGTTTTCTAGCAAGAATGTCCCAGTCAGAAGCTGATAAAAACAGTATTCGTCCAGGACACTCAGAACATCAAACAGGTCTAGCAGTAAATGTAGCCGCAACATACGAAACAAGCGTTGCATTCTCAGAAACAGAAACATACAAATGGATGGTTGAAAATTGTACATCCTATGGATTCATTCAACGATATGCAAATGAAAAATCATCCATCACTGGTGTGAAAGATGAACTCGAACACTTCCGCTATGTCGGAAAAGATCTCGCAAAAAAGATTACAGAATCTCATTTAACATATGATGAATACTATATGTTATATCTGGCAGACTGGGATGAAAAAAGTTGTATACCATCAAAAAAGATCTTAAAGAACATACCTGACTATGTTCAATAAGACCTTTTTTTCTAGTCATTCATTAATTCTCTTGCCTGTTTCAGTGTTGCTTCCCCATTCATCGTACCGTACGTACGCATATCAATGGCCGCAATTGGCTTGTCTGGATACTTTGTCTGCAGCTGCTTCAAATTAAAGCGAATCTGTGGTCCAAGCAGAATACAATCCGCATCCGGTGCATGTTTCTCTTCCGAACCATATCCATAGGCATTGATATCATACTCTTTTCCTTGTTTTGCGGCAGCTTCTCTCATCTTGTTTACAAGCAAAGACGTAGACATGCCACCAGCACAAAATAATACAATTTTCTTCATATCTATTCTCCATTCTTATATTTATTATACATTCGTAATTGGTCTACGTTCAGATTTTTGATTATGTTGTTTTTCACGTCTTCCTGAGTTTTACAGTCAGACATAATGAAATACTTTCATTTTCAGCTTAAATGCTGATTTTTTTATGTCAATTCTTT
>CAKVBD010000044.1 GCA_934725105.1 uncultured Bulleidia sp.
GTATCAGAAAGCACGATACAACATTACATTAAAAATCAGGGCTGATTTGCAGGTGTTTCCTCCCACGGTCTAAAGACACGTGGGTTTCCACACTATTACTTTTATGAAATATATTTTCGATGCAATAGCTTCACATTGTTTTGGTTAACCATCGATTCGGTTTTTTTATCATCAATCTTTACTTTATCATCTGCTAGAAGATTCTTATAGACATTTGAAAACATTGCGATTTCAATTTTTTCTCCATGATATGACTTTAAATCTACAGCATATGCTCCACCAAGCTTGATATTAAAATTCTTCTTATCATCAATATCATATTCAGTACGACTTTCATAGATGTAATTAGGCTGCTTTTTCTCTGATTTCTCATTTGAAAGTAATTCATCTACTGATATCTGGAAGAGATCTGCTATTGCCATCAGATTTACAATATCTGGTGTTCCTGTTCCATTTTCCCACTTTGTAATGGCTTGTCTTGATACACCGATTTTCTCAGCCATCTTCTCCTGTGAAAGTCCAGCCTGTTTTCTGTAATGTTTAATTTGTTCTTCAAAAGGCATTTTTCTACCTCCGTTTTCGATTTGTTTTACTTCCTTCACAGATTAGTAAATTAACCTTTACCAAACAAGAAACATTAGCTGTCATTTCACTATTTTTCTGCTACTTTCCGTAGCAACGCCCTAAAATAAAGGTTTTTACAACGAAAACTGAATTTATCCAATCGCCAAATTCCAGTTTATCTTTCTGAATAAAGTATATATGAACAATCTATAGATTGAAACTTCCTGTCAACAAATTCTTATATGCAATACGAATCACTCTATTAATCAGCACAATAATCGTATGTACGATAAATACAAAAACCGATATTGCCACGATTAGTGAATAGGATGTAAATGGCTTAAAGTATTGTCCCATCGGCTCTAATCCGCACAGTTTTGCAACGACATAGGAAGAAATAAAACTCAAGATATTACCAATATAGAAAACAGCAACATTGTTTGTTTCCAATGCTCCCAACACAGGAAAGCAAAACCTGCAATCATTAGTCCATAGAACAACATTGTTCCAAAAGTTACATCACCATTTACTGAAAGAAAGGCAAAAGGAATACAATATGCAATCAACAGAAAAACTCTAATAGTCTAAGTTTTTTTCATCCAATCGTTCCTTCATCAAATTCTATTTTTACTTTTTATAAACTTTTGGAATAAAGAACTTCTTCTGTATCAAAAGCTGGTCTTGCAGTTCCCTTCAGAATAAATCCTTTTGCTTCATAGAAGGCTCTAGCACGAAGGTTATCTCGAAATACCCATAGTACCACTTCAGAATATCCAGCTTTCTTGATATCATCCAAAACAAAATCCATCATCTGACTCCCAAAGCCCTTGTGCCAATTATCAGGTAAACTGTGAATGCAAATCAGTTCTGCCTTTCCTGCAAACTCAGGGTCTCTAGCTGCATCCCAATACGCAATGCAATGAGGTTTTTCATTCACTGTAAGAAGATACCCATTTCCTTTATTTTCATCCAAGAGCCTCTGATACATAGCAGTTGCGCGATCGATGTCAGTACATTTTGCTAACATCTCAGCATCAAGGATTCCTGCGAATGCTGCTTTCCAGCTTTCCGTTTGGATATAAGCAAGCGCATTAGCATCACCTTGTTGAACTTTTCGAATCATCGTTTCCATTTTCATATCCTCTTATTTATCTTTCTGAATCAATTGAACCTTATTATCAATAAGCAATCAACACACCAACGCACTGTTTTCTGCATTCTTCTTTATGATTTCAATTACACCATAATGGTTAGAAAGATAACGCATTATAATTTTATAAATTTAAATCTACTGCCTTATAAACCACTTTAAACTCCTCACAAAGAATTTTTGTCTGTCCATTGAATTCAATATCTGTTTCTTTAAATTCTCCTGTAAAGAATTCTTCATGGATCATTCTCCAATATGTAAGACTTCTATCTCCTTCACCTTCCTTATAGGCATGCTCCTCTGACACTTCATCAAATGGAACCACTGTAGTCTTAGTGGTTTGAATAATACAAACTGCTTCATTCTTTGCATTTAAAATAACACTATAATCCCCTGGCTGTGGTAATGGTGTCTCTTCTCCTTCAATAAAATACAAATCATATCCAGATGCAGTTGCAGTCTTGATTCCCTTTAACACTAGATCTGCCAACTTATCCGGTGCACCTCCAAATCCCCATGCTTCATAAGGTGTATCAATATCTATATTATTTTTCTCACAATATGCCTTCCACAATTCTTTTTCTCTCATACTTCTCCAATCTGCTTCTTATTTCATAAATTTTCCAAATTATAAATATTTCATCATTGCTGGTACAAGAATGTTCATATCAATTGGTTTAGCAACATGATCATTCATTCCAGCAGAAAGAGCCTTCTTTGCATCTTCCGCAAAAGCATTCGCTGTCATCGCAATGATTGGAATTCTTGCTTTCTTAGGATTGTTCAAATTTCGGATAGCTATTGTAGCATCATATCCATTCATGACTGGCATCTGAATATCCATAAGAATCATTTTGTAATAACCAGCATCAGCCTTTTCAATCATATCAATACACGCAACACCATCATTAGCAACCTCAACAATACATCCTTCTTCTTTCAATAGTTCTGTTGCAACTTCTGCATTGATTTCATTATCTTCAGCCAATAAAATACGACTCCCCTTCAAACAGCCATGATTCTGCAAATGAGTATCTTTCTTTACTAATGCATTTTCCTCCGATGCCTTCCTGCAAGGAATGGTCACTATAAATATAGAACCCTCGCCTTGTTTACTTTTCACTTCTATCGTACCATGCATAAGATCTACAAGTTTTTTTGTAATACCCATGCCAATGCCATTACCATCTATACGACAAGCTGTTGTGTTACGTTCTCTTTCGAAATTTTCAAAAATGTGTTTCTGAAATTCTTCAGACATACCAATTCCATTATCAGAAATTGTGATGACCATATTGCACCAGCCTTCTTTTTCACAAGATGTCTGTGTAACATTACAAGATATCATTCCACCTGCATTTGTATACTTCACCGCATTACTTAAAATATTCAGACAGATTTCTGATACATGTGGTGCATCCATATATACATATGGATAGATAATATGTTCCTCTAAAGAAAGCGTCTGATTTTTATTTTCGGTCTGCTGCTGGAACATGGCAACACAATTTCCAATATTTTCATGAACATTCGAAACAGTATATTCCATTTCAACTTTGTTATTTTCAATTCTTGCAAGATTCAAAACATTACCAAGCAATGATAGAAGCTGTTTTCCACATACTTGTATTGTTTCAAGATATCTATTAAGTTTCTCTGTGTCATTTAAATGCCTAGATGCCAGCTCTGCATAGCCAATAATTGCATTCATAGGCGTTCTAATGTCATGAGACATATTAAACAAAAATGAAGATTTAGCCTCACTTGCATTTTCTGCTTTTGCTTTAGCTTCCTGCAACTCTTCCTCTTGCTTTAATTCACGCAATTTTTCTTCCGTCACATCTCGATTTGCAATCAAGACAGAAGTAACATTTCCATCTTCATCATAATTCTGTGGAACAACCATGGAAAGAAACCATGCTCCATTCTTTTTCTTGAATTCATAAGACATAGATTTTTTATTATGAAGACGAGCAGCCATTGTTTGTACATCAAAAAAATCGATATACTTCTGTACAAATTGTTCCGCAATAATTCCTTTAATAACTTCAAACTGCGTATCCCAGTCAGCAACATTTCCTTGAATATCCATATCTATTTTTCTAGATCTTTTAACAAGTTCAATTTTCTTTGTTTTTAAATCTAAACTTGATACATGATAATAAGCAGTACTTAATGCATTAAGTGCTTGATGTGCTTCTTTCACCTGTTTTCCCAGCGAAAGAGGAAACTCTTCACCATCCATTTGTTCCTGATCAGCAACTGACTGATGAAGATGCTGAACCAGCCATTTTTTCCCTGTCCATTTATAAACAATTGTAAATCTTGTGTTCATTTTAAAACAGATTGATTCATCTTCAAAAAGGCCAACAAAATCTACAGAACCGTGAGCTAGAACATGCTCTGCATTCAGCCATTCTTCTGTCTGCTTTAGGTTTCTTATTTCAATTTTGATTTGTCCTCTTCGCTTTACATCAAATTGAAATGACTCTAAAAAATCATTTAGATTCTCAAAAATTTCATGTTTTCCAGTTCCAATCAGACTGATATTTTCATCAAAGTAATTTTCAATGTTCAAGTCATCAACAGATTTAGAATTGCTATATATTTTTAAAAGCTGTTCAGTGAGTTTTTTAAATTCATTCATACATAACCCCTCTCACTTATGAATAATCAGATTTCTTTGTAAGCCCGTATAATTTTGAAATATTCGAATGTTATTCTGTTTATAAAATAAATGCTTTTCTCTCAAAAACCACAATTTTCAATAACCACAAAATAATTTTTTCCTATAAGTAAAGTATACACGAAAGATCCATTGCACTGTAATGTTTTTCAGAAAATGTGAGCGTTTTTCTGTAAAAACAGTTGATTCACAAATGCAGCTTTGAGATATAAAAGAAGTATAAAAATCGCTAGCTTTTTGATAATTACAACAGCAGCACAATAAAATTGCAAAGATTTTGTTGATAACACATCAAAAGACACTGCTCCAGATACAAGCCATTTTACAGGATAATATATAAATAAACATTCATACCTTCATCCATATCAAAGGCTTGGAACCACAAAGTTTCAAGCCTTTCTATTGTTATTCTTTTACTCTAGATTGTCCTTTTATTTTTCATTATCAATCAGCACTGCTCTACATGGTGAACCATCTGCACCAGATAAATTCAATGGCGCTGCATTTAAGAAATAACATCCTTCAGAAACTTCTGATAAACGAATTCCTTCAAGCAATACAACATTTGCTCCTAATAATATAAGATGCACTTCCATTGGTGCATTTTCAGGACCAACCGTTTGAGATTCATTCCCAAGCAGAAAAATTCCTTCCTCAGCAAATACTTTTGCAGCTTCTGCAGATACTTCAGCATCACCTTTGATTAGAATTCTCTTTGCGGCTTGTAAATTTATATTTTTAGCTTTTTCAAGTATTTCTACAGCATCTTCACCAGAGACAATTCCATGATGTTCTTCAACATATGCCATTCCAATAAATGCATCTAAACTAATGGAATCAATAGTTTTTCCATCCTTAATAAAATGAAACGGTGCATCGATATGTGTACCATTATGTGCACACATAGTAAATGCTGTTAAATTGTATACGTCACCTGTTTTCATTGAACAAAGTGTCTTTTTTTCAGGTATTGGATCACCAGGATATACCTGACAATTGAATATTTCTTGGGAAATATCATAAATTTTCATTTTCTATTCTCCTTCGTACGCTTTCATTCATCTCACTATAATATGTTCAAAATATCGTTCTTGAAATTCAATCAAAGCATTGATCGCATCATCAGAATACTCTTTATTTTCAGGAGCAACGATCAATTTATCGTCATCATCATTCAATCTATGAACAATGGCAATACATTTCCCTTTAAACGTCTTCACAGGTTCAAACACACCTAGTAAATAACAATCCAATTCCTCACCATCTCCACTGATTGTGTCTGGTACATATCCATAATTCACTGGATAAATAAATCCATATTCAGGATGTTTACTGCCAAGTTCTCGATCAATTACGATATTCAATTCTTTTCCTGGATATTCTTTATGATTCATATAACTTTTCCCTACTTTTAAATACACTATTATTTATAAAGTATACATGAATCACTCATAGAATCAATGTATTACAAGTCTCACTATGCTGAATAAACAGCATGTCCAACACACAAAAAAACAGACTATACAAAAGTCTGTTTTTAAAGCTATTTTCTCTGAATCAGAAAACTTTTTTACTTTATTATATTTTCATTTTTTGCTAAATCTATACTGTTTATTCATCAATTACATATAACAAATATATATTCCACCTACTTTGGTAATTCTTCTAATATCCATTTGCCATTGTCGTATGCAAATCTTGCGATTGATGCATTTGGTATCAATGTTGCTAATACATCAGGATTTTCTCTTTCAAGTTCGTCTAGATCTTGTCCAAATAATGCTTCCAGCATGTAATAGAAATATCCCCTATGACTCACGATCAAGACAACATCATGATCGTTACATACATCAATTATTTTTTGATATGTTTTTTGAATTCTCTTTTCAAATAATTCACGATTTTCACCTTCAAATGCAGTGAAATCCTTATTCTTCCAGCAATTAGACATATCTGCATCACCTACACCAGATGCTTCTAGATATCCAAATGACATTTCCTTGAGACCTTTCAGTGGAACCACTTGATTTTGATGTCCTTCCAGAATGATATTTGCTGTATCCATTGCTCTTTCTGAACTGGAAGAAAACACTTTATCAAAACAAATATTTTTTAGTTTTTCTTTTGTCTTTTCAGCCTGCTGGATACCATTCTTTGTCAAAGGGCTGTCACAAGATCCCTGAGATAAGTTTTTCACATTGAATATCGTTTCACCATGTCTTACATAATAAAATTGAATATGCTTCATAATACTCTCCTATAAATAGATAAGGACTGCACGAGGCAGTCCCTTTCAATTACATTTTCTGAATTTCTTCAGCCATGAAACCACAAACTTCTTCCGCCTGTACTGTTGAACCAAGGTTATCTAGGAATCCATGATCACATCCACAATACGTTACCAGTTTTACAGAAACACCAAGTGTGTTGAATCTTCTGGCTGCATATTCTGCACCCATTCTAAGATAATCAAATTCAGAATTGCAGATAACCATTTCAGGGAACTGCTTTAATACTTCTTCACTTGCACACATTGGTGAAATCAATGGATTATCTAATGTTGTCTTACGCTGAATATACAATCCATCTTCACTTGCATTTTCATGTCCAATACGAATACGATCAATACGACTGTGGATCACATCTGCCTGTTCTTCCAGCATTGGATAAGCATCATATGACCATGTAAATTCTTTTACATCTTTTGGATTTCTTGCATCGAATGAAGGATACAATTCAAATACTTTAGAAATGATTTTTCTGTCTGAAATATCTTTGATGACACAGGAATTTGTCAATCCTCCACCAGCACTGTCACCAGCAACCATGATCTTTGTCTGATCAATATTTAATTCATCAGCATGATCATAGATATAATTCACAGCTGCATAGCAGTCATCGATTGGTCCAGGAAATGGACATTCAGGAGCGAGACGATATTCAGGAAATACCGTTACCGCATGTGCTTTTTCAGCAACCAGTCTCATCTGTTTTTCATAGAGATGAATATCTCCAGCAGTCCATCCACCGCCATGCAGATAAATCATTACCGGCAGCTTCTTCCCTTCATCATCTTTTCTTCTGTACATGAAGATGTCAATCATATGATCATCATTTACTGAAATCAGTCTTTCATCTGTTTCAATTTCAGTTTCTGTCAGTTCATATGTCACCTTGTCTGGACGGTATCTTTCATTCAATAAGCTGTATCCACCCTTTGCACGCTGCTTAAACATTGCTTTTTTCTTCTCAGCAGTTGCATACAGACGAGGATCCATTACATGCCTGCGATCATCATCTGGTACCGGCTTGAACAGGATATCCATTCCATCTACATTTTCTACATATTCTTTTTTATGGATCTCATCCACTAATTTTTTATCGTACTTACGATTATCTGTCATATCAACTCCTACTTTTCAGCTTTGATGACTGATTTCATATCACTACTATCAACTGTAACATTCTTATATGCATCTGGATTCAGTAAAATAGTGATTACTGTATCATCAATACCTTCTGTTTCAAACATTGCCTTCTTATATTCAGCAATTTTTTCACCAGCTCTGACTTTCATGCCTGGCTTTACAAATGTACGAATTCCCATACCATTCAGTTTCACAGAATCCAAGCCAATATGTACCATTACCTGTTCACCATTGGAACCATAGATCGTAATAGCATGTTTTGTTAGAGCAACACTATTGATAATTCCAGTAACTGGGGAAGTGATTACATTATTTGATGGCTTCATTCCAAAGCATGTACCTAATGCACCAGAAGAGAATATATCATCCTGGATATCTTTCATTGCAACATATGTACCTTCTGCAGGTGCAGCAATTGCAGCGTCTCCTGTGACAACCATTTCATCTGTTGTTCCAGGTAAAGCTACTGGAGTATCGTCATCATCTTCTCCATAGATGGAATCATCCCACTTTGTTGCAAATACGCCTACAAATGCCATTACTGCCATGACAGCAAGAACGATCAGTGCACGAATGAAGTTTGATACATCCTTATCTGGTCCCAGGAATAACAGCACATTTGTTAATGAATATGCACCGAATCCATAAGATTTTAATCCGAAGATACCAGAAATCAGACCAGCTGTTAAAGCTGTAACCATATATACTCCATATATTTTTGGCATTTTATAGTTGATACCATACACAGTTGGTTCAGAGATACCGAAGAATGCAGATAATGAAGCAGGGAATGCAATGCTCTTTAAATTCTTATTTTTTGTTTTTAATCCTACTGCAAGAGCAACAAAAGCTGGTGTCAATGTGCAGCAGTAGAACCAGATATTGATCAGATCATCATATCCGGCATCTGCGATAGAAGCCATTGCAATTGGCATCAATGCCATATGGAATCCCGGCATGAATACACCGACTGTAGAACTGAAGAGAATAATTGCAAATACGCCAAGCCATGGAACTGTATTTCTGACCCATACCATTCCTGCATAGATATAATTTGTAATGAATGCGCCAAGTGGAGCAAGCAATGGAAGCGTGATTGCTGACATGATTAGCAGCAGTAAGAATGGCTTCAGAACATGTCTAACAGAGACTGGAAGAACCTTCTTCAACAGTGCATCGATTTTAGACATTACAAATACTGCAAGTACTGGCTGAATAACACTACTGTTATATGTATTCAGCATTGTTGGAATGCCAAAATAGGAAGTGAATGTCTGACCTTCTGCAGTCAAAGTGTTTACCATATCTACCCATCCAGGATATACAAGGAATGCACAAAGCACCATCGCAAGTACTGGTTCTGTATCAAACTTCTTTGCGGCAGTATATCCAATATAGACTGGAAGGAAATAGAAAATCGTCTGCTGAAGATTTGTCAGGATCGTAATCGTAGAACTGTCCGCAGCCATTCCACACCACTGAAGGACAAGAATAAATACGCCAAGCAGACCTGCAGCAAGCAATGCTGGAATGATCGGTGACATGATACCTGCCATCATCATAAGGAAGTTTGCAAATTTACCAAGTATTCCTTTACCGGAAGATGAAGTACTCTTGGATCCTCTTAAATCTCCAACCTGCTTCTGTACAGCAGAGAATACATCTTCAATTGTCTGTCCGATGATTACCTGGATCTCTTTGCTTGATTCTTGAACCGACAGTCCAAGAACGCCTTTTGTTGATTTGAGACCATCCTGATTTACTCTAGACAGATCTCGTACGTTTACACGCAGTCTTGTTGCACAATGATTTACAAATTCCAGGTTTTCCTTTCCGCCCAGAAGAGTAATGATCGTTGTTGCAAGTGTGTCAAAATTAGAATTGTTCGACATATTTTATCTCCTCTCTCATTGTTCTATATCGAATTACTTTTTTAAAACCTTCATCTGTGGAAGATATCCTTCAATATCACGCATTATGATATCTTCGATTTTGCTGGCTGCAGCATTACCAGCTGCACCACCCCACTGCAGTGCTTCTTCACTAGAACTACCTTGTGATAATTTTCCAATAAAGGAGGCAAGCATTGCATCTCCTGCACCTACCTTGTTGACAAGTACTGTTCGTGGCTGATCCAGTTTGAAGATACCTTGTGCATTGGATAATACTGCTCCATCTTTCCCTAAAGAAACAAGTATATTTTCAATTCCCATCTCATTTGCTTTTTTCAGATAATCATCAATGTTTGATTCATTGATTTCTGCATTTTCAAATAACAACTGAAGTTCATACAGGTTAGGTTTGATCAGATATGGTCTACATTCTTTCAACTGTTCCATGGAGATCTGTTCCATATCAATCACAACTTTCGCATTTCTTTGATGTACTGCCTGAGCCAATGTAGTCACAAAATCATCAGGGAATCCATGCATCATAGAACCAGAGATAACCACGATATCATCTGCATTGATCTTTCCGATTTCATCTAACAGAAGCTGAACAGTACAGTCATTTACGACTGGTCCGCTGCCATTGATACATAATGCCTTCTTTCCATAGTTTGCCTTCATATTGATCCGATTCATTCCATCGACTGGAATCGGAATCATTTCAATATTTGAATCTTTCGCAAAGGAATCCTGAATGTACTGCCCAGTAAATCCACCAAGTACCGCAATTGCCTTAGATGGAATATTCATAACACTTAGGATTTTAGAAACATTCAATCCCTTTCCACCTGCCTTATAGATTTCGTGACTTCCACGATTCACTTCATCTACTAACAGTGTTTCATTTAACGTGATGAAGTAATCGATTGCAGGATTTAATGTAATTGTATAAATCATATGAATCCTCGTCTTTCTGATTCCATTTTACGTTCCATATCAGCTAATTCAATCACTATTTGATCATTTCAATCAAATACTCATCACTATTTGTGCATTAATCATTTATAATGTTTATATCAATCAAAATGATGATTATTTGAAGGCAAAATATGAACAAACAATTAAGATGGTCTCAGATTACTGAGCTATGCAAACAAAAAGAAATTGTATCTGTTGCTGAAATATCAGATGCATTATTAATTTCTTCTGCAACCGTAAGAAGAGATCTTCAGGAAATGGAAGATCTCGGCATGATTATTCGTACACATGGTGGTGCAAAAATTACTGGAGATCAGACAGAAGAGCCTTCCATGATACTGAAAGCAGAATCAAACTCATCCGAAAAGAAGCAGATTGCATATGCTGCAGCAAAGCTTATCAAAGACAACCAGATGGTATATCTGGATGCAGGAAGTACTACGTACGCAATGATTGAATACATTACTGCGAAGAATATTACTGTAGTCACCCCAGGGATTCCTCATGTAGAACTTCTTGGAAGGAAAGGAATTTCAACGATCATGCTTGGAGGAATCGTTCGATGGAGTACACAGGCCGTTACTGGGAAACAGGCAACAAAACAATTAAACGACTACTATTTTGATGTCTGTTTTATTGGAACAAATGGAATTCATGAACAGATTGGCTTTACAACAAGTAACGAAATGGAAGCCGAAACAAAATCTATGGCGATTCATCACTCCAAACAGGCATACATTCTTGCCGATGAATCAAAATTCAACAGGCTATGCCTAGTTCAATTTGCCAAATTAGATGAAGCTATTGTTATCTGTAACAATATAAGAAATTTCAATGAAGAAAAAATCAACTGTATAAAATTAGCAAAATAACTTTTCTATCAATGCATATAAAAACCGTTATCCTTCTAAATTTAGAAGATTAACGGTTTTTTCAATATATAGCAACAGAAGACTAGTCATAAAGATCTTTTAAGATAACATCTTGGTTGTTTGAGTAGGAGAAATCATACATGGTAGACTCACTGTCACTATCGAAATTTCATTATCTCTGCACGCGGCCTGAACCATCTCCACCAGCTAATTTCAACACTTCGTCCATGCTTACCATGTTAAAATCACCTTCAATAGAATGTTTCAAACAACTTGCAGCTACTGCAAATTCAATTGTTGATTGAGGATCATATCCTTCTAAACTTGCAGCAATCAATCCAGCACCAAAGCTGTCTCCACCACCAACACGGTCTACAATCTGCATCTTATATTTCTTTGAAAAGTAGTAATCACTGCCATCATATAACATAGCTGACCAGTTGTTGATGTTGGCATTAACAGATTCTCTTAATGTAATCGCAACTTTTTCAAAGCCAAAACGACAAGTTAATTCCTGCGCTACTTCCTTATAGCCTTCGCGATTTACTTCACCACTTGTTACATCAGTATTGCTTGCTTTGATTCCAAATACATCTGCAGCATCTTCTTCATTAGCAATGCATACATCAACATATTCACAAATCTTAGCCATGACTTCACCGGCTTTTTCTTTTGACCAAAGTTTGTTACGGTAGTTTAAGTCACAAGAAATCTTTACACCATGTTCCTTGGCTTTCTTGCAAGCTTCAATTGTCAATGCAGCAACATTATCACATAAAGCAGGTGTAATGCCTGTGATATGGAACCATGCACAATCTTCAAAAATTTCATCCCAGTTAAAATCAGCACTTTCTGCTGTATAGATACTAGAACCAGCACGGTCATAAATCACTTTACTTGGACGCTGGCTTGCACCCTTTTCCAAATAGTAGATACCAATACGATCTCCACCACGCGCAATGTAAGATGTATCAACACCATACTTACGCAATGAATTGACTGCACATTGACCAATTTCATGTTTAGGGAGACGTGTTACAAATTTAGCATCAAAACCAAAGTTAGCAAGAGAAACAGCTACATTCGCTTCTCCACCACCATACGTTGCACCAAAAGTATCAGCCTGTACAAAGCGATAATATCCTTCAGGTGCTAGACGCAGCATAATTTCACCAAATGTGACTACCTTCTGTTTCATAATTAACGGACCTCCTTGAGTTTAGCTACAGCTTCCTTTGTTAAAGCTTCGATCTTTTCAAATTCACCATTCTTGATGAAGACACCTTTCACCATCCAGCTGCCACCGATAGCTAGAATACGGTTGTATTCTAAATAGTCTTTCATATTGTTTGCATTGATTCCACCAGTAGGAATAAATTTCATTTGTGTATATGGAGCAGCGATAGATTTGATCATCTTCAATCCACCTGCTGCTTCTGCAGGGAAGAATTTAACAACATCCAGACCTAATTTATAACATTTTTGTACATCGCTAGGTGTAGATGTACCCGGTGTTACTGGAACATTCTTTTCAATACAATACTTAACAACTTCTTCATCAAAACCAGGACTAATAATGAATTGCGCTCCAGCTTCTAAAGCTTCATCCACCTGTTCAACCGTCAATACAGTTCCAGCACCAACAAGCATTTCAGGAAATTCTTTACGCATAATTGCGATAGATTCTTTTGCTGCAGCAGTTCTAAATGTAACTTCAGCACATGGAAGTCCACCATTGCATAAAGCCTTAGCAAGTGGCTTTGCATCTTTCACATCTTCTAATACAACAACTGGTAAAATACCAATTTTTGAAATTTCTTCTAATACTCTATTCATTTTCATTCCCTCTTATTTATATTCCAAGTAAGCGCCCTTCATCGTACTTGCTGCATGTTCACTGAATAAACGCAATACACCGTTTTTATATTTTCTTTCTCTTGGCTTCCAGTTCTTACGTCTTTCTGCAAGGATTTCATCAATTTCTTCCATTGATTTACGAACACCCGCAACACCGACAATATTCAACTTTCTTTCCATGACATCAATTTCAATCAAATCGCCTTCTTCAACAAGTGCAATTGGACCACCATCTACAGCTTCAGGACTGCAATGTCCAATGACTGGTCCAGTAGATGCACCAGAGAAACGTCCATCTGTGATCAATGCAATACTCTTACCTAATTCCTTATCACTGCTGATTGCTTCAGAAGTATAGAACATTTCAGGCATTCCACTTCCCTTAGGGCCTTCATAACGAATAAATACTGCATCACCCTTCTGAACTTTATGCTTTAATACAGCATCCAGACATTCTTCTTCACTGTCGAATGGTCTAGCACGAAGAATTGACTTAAACATCTCTTTTGGACAAGCTGTATGTTTAATGACTGCACCTTCAGGAGCAAGATTTCCACGTAATAATGCAATACTTCCATCTGTTCCAATTGCCTTATCATATGGACGGATAATATCTTCTTTTGTAACATTCACATGATAGCGCGCATTAAATTCCTGCAGCCACTTATCACATTTTTCATAGAAGCCATTCTTTTTCAATTCTTCAAGATTTTCACCTAGTGTTTTACCGGTTACTGTCATTACATCTAAGTGTAGGTGTTCTTTAATTTCTTCCATAATTGCTGGTACACCACCTGCATAATAGAAGCATTCTGCTGGCCAGCGACCTGCAGGACGAACATCTAATAGATAACGTGCATTTCTATGTAAACGATCAAATGTATCGCCAGTAATTTCAATACCAAATTCATGTGCAATTGCTGGAATATGTAATAAAGCATTTGTACTTCCAGAAATAGCCGCATGAACTAAGATTGCATTTTCAAAGCTATCCATTGTTACAATGTCGGATGGCTTCATATTTTCCATCTGTGCAATTCTTACTGACTGTCTGCCAGCTTCTCTAGCAAATTCCAATAAGTCTGGACTTGTAGATGGCATGAGCGCACTGCCAGGAAGTGCAAGTCCTAAAGCTTCTGCCATGATTTGCATTGTAGAAGCAGTACCAATAAATGAACATGCGCCACAGCTTGGACAAGCATTACATTTTGCCCAGTCTAATTTGGCTTCATCAATTTCACCACGTTCAAATCTTGCGCTATACATTCCTAACTGTTCCAAAGTCAACATTTCAGGACCAGCATTCATTGTTCCACCAGGCACGAAAATAGAAGGAATATTTACTCTGGCAAGACCCATTAAATTACCAGGAACACCCTTATCACAGCTTGATAGATATATCCCAGCATCAAATGGTGTAGCGTTCGCATGAATTTCAATCATATTTGCGATCATTTCACGAGATGCAAGACTATAGTTGATACCATCTGTTCCCTGGCTTTCTCCATCACAAATATCTGTACAATAGTAGCGAGCGCCAAATCCATTTTCTTCCGCAATTCCTTTACGAACTTCATCAACAAGCACATTTAAGTGACCACTTCCAGGATGGCTATCTCCATATGTGCTTTCAATCATTACCTGAACCTTACTCAAATCTTCTTTTTTCCAGCCTGTCCCAATACGTAGTGGATCCAGTTCTGGTGCTAATTTTCTCATTTCCTGACTCTTTAGCTTCATATTTTCTCCTCCTTATGCAAATAAAGATATAATCAAACTTACCGTTAACGCTGTTACACCAATCAATGTTTCCATGATTGTCCAAGACTTTAATGTTGTCTTTTCATCAATTTCAAGGAATGAACCAACCAGCCAGAATCCTGCATCATTCACATGACTCAAAGCAGTAGCTCCTCCACATATTGCAAGACACATCGCAGCTCGATATAACATGCTTGTTGCCATAACTGCCGGCATTGTTGCCATAATTCCAGATGCCATTGTCATTGCTACAATAGAACTTCCGACAGATGCTCTAACAAGCAATGCAATCAAGAATGCAATGAAAATTAACGGCAGACCACTATTTTCTAATGCTGGTCCAATCACATTTCCTAATCCTGAATCCTGCAGCATCCAGCGAATCACGCCTCCACTTGCAATGACTAGAAGAATCATTCCAACTGGTTTCAATGAATGATCCAGAATTTTTTTCAGTTCAGCCCCTGACATACCTCTTCGTATGCCTAGAAAATACATCGCTGAAAGTGTTGCAATTGTTAAAGCAATAAATGGTTTTCCAATAAATCCAAGTATTTCTTGAACACTCTCTGGTATGTTCAAATATTTTGATAACGTACTCACTAAAATGAGTATCAATGGAATCAAGATAACTGCTAATACCAAGCCAAATGATGGTAAATTCTCATTATTTTCTTTGATTTCATTTACGTTTCCAGGAAGACTTGTAAATACTTTTTTTCCGATATATCCACCCCAGACAACACCAGAAACCAGCATGCAGATCAATGCAGTTGGAACACCAACAAGAATCAAAGTTCCTAGATTTACATTCAAAGCATTTGCGACAAGTACGGATCCTGCAGAAGGTGGTACAAATGCATAGCCACTGGCAAGTCCAGACAATAATGGTATTGCGTAAAAAAGTGTAGATTTATTTGTTTGCTTTGAAATACTGAATACCAATGGAATCAGTACAACAACACCAGCTTCAAAAAATACAGTTGTTCCAATGACAAGACCTGTAAGACCTAAGGCCCATCCCGCTTTTTTCTCACCAAATTTATCAATCAATGTTCCTGCTATTTTTTGAGCACCACCACTTTCTTCTAGAATTCCACCGAACATAGAACCCAAACCAATCAGCAGTGCAATACTTTGAAGTGTTTTTCCTACACCCTTTTCAACAGTATCGGAAATCATTGATAATGGCATTCCAGCACCCACTCCAATCACAATTGCTGAAACCATCATTGATAGAACTGGGTGGAGTTTAAATCGAATAATTAATACTAATAAAACAATGATACCTACCGCAGCCGCAATCAATAATCTTGCAGGATCTGCTACAAATACTGCTTCTTCCATTCACATTCTCCTCTCTTATTCATCTGATGTTTCTTTGATACTTTTTAATTCATCTGACCTTTTTAGTGAAAAAATAGCAGTTTTACTGATAAAACCCCTTTCTTTCACCAAATTCATCTGACGTTTACAATCATATATTGTTTCATTTTAAAACGCAATATTTAATTCAAGTATTTTTTTTGATTATTTACATCATTTTGACAATCATTTATGATTAAAGCAGTAAAAGGAATGGAGTAAATCATATGACGAATTTAACAGATGAAAAAAGTCTTCCTCAAAAACTATCAGAAGACATCGTCGCATTAATATTAGAAAAGAACTTGCAGCCAGGAGATAAGCTGCCTAACGAAACTATTTTATGTGATCTTTTAAATGCAGGAAGAAGTTCCATCCGCGAAGCAATGAAATTACTAGCTTCACGAAATATCGTTACAATTCGTCAAGGTTCAGGAACTTATATTGCTTCAACACCAGGAATGGTCGAAGATCCATTAGGATTCACATTTATTTCAAACAAGAAAAAATTAGTTCATGATTTATTAGAAGTTCGTTTTTTGCTGGAACCTTCCATTGCTTCCATGGCAGCTGCAAACGCAACAGAAGAAGATATCAAAAAAATCATCACACTTTGTGATGAAGTCGAAACTTTATTAATTAATAACGAAG
Source organism: uncultured Bulleidia sp. (assembly GCA_934725105.1). Taxonomy (GTDB): domain Bacteria; phylum Bacillota_I; class Bacilli_A; order Erysipelotrichales; family Erysipelotrichaceae; genus Bulleidia. The sequence goes on from CAKVBD010000044.1 coordinate 17,202, forward strand.
ATCACATTCAAAAAGATATTGAATTCCATACAGCAATTGCATTAAGCAGCAAAAACCTGGTTGTTCCTAGACTAGTACCAGTTATTAACAGTTCTATTCCTTTATTTGTTGAAATGACGAATAACACACTCCACGAAGAAACAATTGAATCTCATCGTGAAATTGCCAACGCAATCGCCGCACATGATCCATTACGTGCACAAGATGCAATGTATCTTCATTTGGTTTACAATAGAAAAACAATTCAATTAAGTATGTAAAAAATCATAACCACGCCTAAAAGACGTGGTATGCTCTCGCCCTATAAGGGCATTGTGTTGCGGTAAACGTTCGTTTTCT
>CAKVBD010000045.1 GCA_934725105.1 uncultured Bulleidia sp.
TCGATTTTTCATCAAGACCTCATGAACATCATGTTATTTTGGAATATGTCAAAACCTCAACCAATTTTGGATATTCTTTTTTTGCTTTTTTTATGAAATATTTTCATGATAACGCTTACATAAAAGATATTAGTGTAGCTTTATTTTTGAATTGAGATATAATACATAGGTCCTTCATATCGTATAAGTATTCGGATTGGCGATACGTTTCTACGGGATGCCTTAACATCTCTGCTACGATCTTGATTCTATTGTGTTTTCTACGATTTGAGGGTCTTATTGTAGAAAACATTTTTTATTTATAGGGTATGAACAGAAAAAATAACAGGGGGATAAATATATCATGTTAGAAAAGCTTTTTAAGCTAAGTGAGAACGGTACAAATGTTAAAACAGAATTGATTGCTGGTCTTACAACGTTTATGACCATGGTTTACATCTTGGCCCTAAACCCATCTATTTTAAGCGCATCAGGTATGGATGCTGGTGCAATTCTTACAGCTACTGCAGTAGCTTCTGCAATTGCATGTTTTGCAATGGCAGCTTTCTCAAATATGCCATTTGCATTATCTGCTGGTCTTGGATTGAATGCATACTTTGCATACACAATCTGTGGTTCTATGGGATATGACTGGCATGCAGCATTAACAGCTGTATTATTTGAAGGTATTATCTTCATTGTTCTTTCATTAACAAATGTTAGAGAAGCAATTTTTAATGCAATTCCTAAGCAGATGAAGACAGCAGTATCTGTTGGTATTGGTTTCTTCATTACATTCATTGGTTTACAGAATGCTGGTATTATCGTTGATGGCAGCACACTTGTTGGATTGTTCTCCTTCAAGACTGCATTAAGTGATGGTACATTCGCTACACATGGTATCACAGCTATCTTAACAATGGTTGGTGTGATCTTAACAGTATTCTTACTCAAGAAGAACGTTAAGGGATATATGCTTTATGGTATCTTATTAACTTGGGCTTTAGGTATTGTTTGTCAGTTGACAGGTCTTTATGTTCCTGATAATGAATCATATTTCTCATTGATTCCAACTGCATTCTTCTCTATGCCTGCATCTGTTTCTTCAACATTCTTCAAGTTTGACTTTGCGTTTGTTGCTGAACATACATTAGATTTCATTGTTATGATGTTTGCGTTCTTATTTGTTGATATCTTCGATACATTAGGAACAGTAATTGGATGTGCTTCTAAGGCAAATATGCTTGATGAAGAAGGCAAGCTTCCTAATATTAAGGGTGTATTGTTAGCAGATGCTGTTGGTACAACAGTTGGTGCTTGCTTAGGTACATCTACAATTACAACATTCGTTGAATCTTCTTCTGGTATTACAGAAGGTGGTAGAACTGGTTTGACATCTGTTACTGTTGGTGTTTTATTCCTTCTATCATTATTCTTATCACCATTATTCTTGACAGTTCCATCATTTGCAACAGCACCAGCATTGATTGTTGTTGGTTTCATGATGATGCAGCAGGTAGTTAATATTGACTGGCAGAATCTTGAAGATGCAGTTCCAGCATTCATTTGTATTACAATGATGGGCTTTGCATACTCTATTTCTGAAGGTATCTCTTTTGGTATTATCTCTTATGTAGTATTACATGTATTAACAGGTAAGACAAAAGACTTGAGTGCATTAATGTATGTATTAGCTGTATTATTTGTCTTGAAATATTTCTTGATCTAAATAGCTATGAGAGGTAGTTACTTTATTGTGGCTACTTCTTTTTTTGTTGCTTATACATTTGCATATTTCAAGAATCTAATGATTGAGAATGTTTGAATGCATTCTCTTTTTTGATATGATTGTTGAAGTTGTTGAGGTATTGATTTATGGAAATGAATGAATTGTTTTATCAAGATGCATATTTGAGAAAATTTGATGCGAAAGTGATTTCATGTACTGCATGCAAAAATGGATTTGATGTTGTATTAGAAGATACTGCGTTTTATCCAGAAGGTGGTGGACAGCCATTTGATACAGGTACATTAGATGGGATTGAAGTGTTTGATGTACAAAGAGATCGTCAGGATGTGATTCATCATTATGTGAAAGAAGCTTTAAAAGAGGGAAATGTTGTTCATGGTGTAATTGACTGGAATCGTCGTTTGGATTTTATGCAGAATCATTCAGGAGAACATATTATTTCTGGCTTGATTCATAAGCATTTTGGATATGAAAATGTTGGGTTTCATATGGGTGAGGTGATTCAAATTGATATCAGTGGTCCATTAGACTGGAATCAATTGATGATGATTGAACAAGAAGCAAATGAAATTGTTTATCAGAATATTCCTGTACAAATTGCATTCCCAAGTAATGAAGAATTAGAAAGTATTCCCTATCGTTCAAAGAAGGAATTACAGGGAAAAGTAAGAATCGTAACAATTGAAAATGCAGATATTTGTGCATGTTGTGGAACACATGTAAGAAATACAGGAGAAATTGGATTAATCAAAATTCTTTCTTTTATGAAGCATAAAGATGGTATTCGTTTTGATCTTGTGTGTGGTAAGCGTGCACTGGCTTATATGCGTAAAGAACATGATGCATGTAAAGAAGTTTCTTGTCTTTTGAGTGCGAAGCCACTAGAAATTCATATTGCGACAAAGAAACTGTTAGACAATAATTTAAATCTATTAAATGAAAAGAAACAATGCATGCAGAAACTGTTAGAAATGAAACTGGAAACATATACACAGGAAAAAGAATATGTCATTGATTTTGAAGAAGGACTGGATCGTGTTTCTTTAATGACATATGCGAATGCATTGCTGGAAGAAAAACATATTCCAACGGTATGTGTTTTCAACAAACAGGAAGATGGATACATGTATATTATTCTTTCTAAGAAAATTAACCTGCAGGAGTATGTAAAGCAATTAAATACTGAACTATCTGGAAGAGGCGGAGGAAAGAAAGAAGTGATCCAGGGAAGCTTTCAAAGTGATGCAGAGACAATTGAAAATGTACTAGTGAAAACGCTACCTTTTTAGTAAAATGAATGTAGATGAAAGAGAGGGATTATAATGCTTCATAAAACATTAAAACCATTTCCAAAGGATTTCCTTTGGGGTGCTTCAACTTCTGCATATCAGGTTGAAGGCGCAAACTTAGAAGATGGAAAGGGACCATCCTGCCAGGACGTGAAAGAAGTTCCAGAAGGAACATCTGATTTAACTGTCTGCGCAGACCAGTACCATCACTATAAAGAAGACGTTGCTTTAATGGCAGAAATGGGATTTAAAGTTTACCGTTTCTCTATTTCCTGGTCACGTATCATTCCTGAAGGAACAGGTGCAGTGAATCCTAAGGGTATTGAATACTACAACAATTTAATTAATGAATGTCTGAAATATGACATGGTACCATTGGTAACAATGTTCCATTTTGACATGCCAGCTGCATTAGATGCGAGAGGTTCCTGGTCAAATCCTGAATCTGTAGACTGGTTTGTGAACTTTGCTAAGGTAATGTATGAAAACTTTGGTGATCGTGTTAAGTACTGGCTGACAATCAATGAACAGAACGTTCTCACACTCATGGGACCAGTGATTGGTACATTAACAATTCCTGAAGGATGCACAAATGTATTAAAGGAAACATACCAGCAGAACCACCATATGTTGGTAGCACAGGCAAAGGCAATGGCTCTTTGTCATGAAATGCTTCCTGGTGCTAAGATTGGACCTGCACCAAATATTTCATTGGTATACCCTGCTTCCTGTAAGCCTGAAGATATTCTTGCTTCTCAGAACTTTAATGCAATTAGAAACTGGCTGTATTTAGATATGGCTGTATATGGCATTTATAATAATCTTGTATGGAGCTATCTAGAAGAAAATGATGCTTGTCCAACATTTGCTGAAGGTGATGCAGAAGCATTGAAGAATGGTCATCCAGACTTTATCGGTTTCAACTACTATTCAACAGCTACAGTTGAATACTCTGATGGTTCTGGTGTAGCTTCTACAGGTGATCAGCAGTCTAGAAATGAAACACCTGGTGTATTCAAGAGCTTTGCAAATCCAAATCTTCCTAGAACAGAATTCAACTGGGAAATCGACCCAACTGGATTCAGAAATACATTAAGAGAAGTATATTCTAGATATCATTTACCAATCATCATTACGGAAAATGGATTGGGTGCATATGATACTCTTACAGAAGATGGTAAGGTTCATGACCAGTATCGTATCAACTATCTCAGACAGCATATTCATCAGATGCAGTTAGCAATTACTGATGGTGTTGAAATGATGGGATATTGCCCATGGAGTGCAATTGACTTGATTTCTACACATGAAGGTATGAAGAAGAGATATGGATTTATCTATGTTGATAGAGATGAATTTGATCTTGGTACATTAGATAGATATCGTAAGGATTCATTCTTCTGGTATAAGAAAGTTATCGCAACAAACGGTGAAGATCTGGATGATCTAAAGTAAGAATGTGAAGGGATCGTGGTGTATATACTACGATCTTTTTTTGATCAAGATAGAGAAAAATGAAAAAAGTGAGAGTGCTCTCACTTTAAGTGTGACTTGTTAATAAATTATCATGCTAAAATATTAACAAATAGGAGGGAACTATGAAAAAGATAATTACTATGTCATTAGCAGGTGCATTGCTATTGGCTTCAGGTTGCGCAAACAAGCCAGCTGGATCTACTGCTGGAGCAACAGGATCATTGAAGGATGGTACATACACAGCAGCAAAACCAGGTATGAATGCTGATGTTGAAGTCGAAGTAAAGATTGCAAATGGCAAAATCGGCGCAGTTACTGTAACAGGTAACGAAGAAACTCCAGGTATTGGTGGAGAACTTGTAAACGCTAAGGGTGAAGTGAAGACAAATGGTGGAGAATCTCCAATTACTTTGATTCCAAAGAGAATTGTTGAAGCACAATCTATTAAGGTTGATTCTGTAACAGGCGCTACAATTACTAGCTACGCTATTATGAACGCTGTTGGGGATGCCATTGAACAGGCTGGCGGAAACAAGGATGATTTCAAGACAGAAGTGAAATCTGATGAAAAAATTGAAGACATGACTTCTGATGTTGTTGTAGTCGGTGGTGGTGGTGCAGGTCTTGCTGCAGCAATCGCTGCTGGTGCAGATGGTGCGACTGTTACTGTCATTGAAAAGAATGGTGAAGTTGGTGGTGACACATTAGTATGTGGTGCGATTTACAATACACCTGATGAAAAGCTTCAGAAGGAAGTTACAATGACAGATACTGTTAAGACAACAGTGGAAAAGGCATTGAGTGAAAAGCCTGTGAGTGATGAACATAAGGCATTACAGGCTGAAGTGAAGAAACAGTGGGATAAGTACAAGGCTGATGGTAGAACAGATCTATTCGATTCTAAGGAATGGTATGCTTTGCAGACTTGGATCAATGGTGATAAAGTTGCTAACTTAGATCTTGTTAAGAAACTTTGCTATGACTCTTATGATGCATATGAATGGATCAAGGATGATCTAGGAATGGGCTTTGATGATAAGATTTCTCAAGGTGCTGGTTCATTGTGGCAGAGAACACATACTTCTACAATGAAGATGGGTACTGGTTTTATCTCAACATACTTAGATCAGATTGGTGCTATGGACAATGTAACAATCGTTACAGAAGCAACTGGTAAATCTTTAGTGAAGACAGATGGAAAGATCACTGGTGTTGTTTGTACAGATAGAAATGGTAATGAATTTACTGTAACAGCTAATAAGGGTGTTGTATTATCCACAGGTGGATTTGCAGCTAACTCTAAGATGGTTCAGGAATATAACACAAGCGGCAAGTGGGATGATCTAAGTAAATTAATGACAACAAATAGAACATCTTCTTCTCAGGGCGATGGTATTGTAATGGCTAAGGAAGCTGGCGCTTCATTAACAGATATGGAACAAATCCAGTTACTCTACTTAGGTAATACGAAGGATGGTCAGTTGACAAAGTATCCACCAAGAGATGTTAACGGTACAGACCAGCTCATTTTCATCAACAAGAATGGTGAAAGATTTGTTAGAGAAGATGGCAGACGTGATGAAATCTGCTTAGGTGTATTATCACAGCCAGATGCTATTTTCTATATGTTAGAAAGTGGCGATGGTAAGGGATATGTTGATATCAAAGATCCTGAATGGAGAAGTGCTGATGGATTTACATTTGAATATCTTGAAAAGAATGGATATATCATTGTTGCAGATACATTAGATGAAATGGCTGAAAAGTTAGGCTGCGACAAGGCTACATTGCAGGCTACAGTAGATACATTCAATAATTGTGTTGATGGTAAAGAAACAGATGAATTTGGACGTACATTGTACTCTGTTAAGCTTGAAAATGGTCCATGGGTTGCTACACCTAGACAGGCATGCGTTCACCATACAATGGGTGGTGTAACAATTGATACAGATACACGTGTATTAGATGAATCTGGCAAGGCAATTGAAGGCTTGTATGCTGCTGGTGAAATTACTGGTGGTATCCACGGTGCAAACCGTTTAGGCGGTAACGCTGTTGTTGACACAGTCGTATTTGGTAAGGCTGCTGGTGAACAGGTGATTGCTGACAATAAATAAGCATGATGAAAAGGCTATGATCGAAAGGTCATAGCTTTTTTGTTAGATGATTCACAAATAAATTTTAAATGTTATACTAGTTTCATGGATACGAAACAATTAAGAACATTTGTTGTTTTAGCAAAAGAAAAGAATTATATCAAAGCGAGTGAAATCTTGAATTATGCGCCAAGTACTTTGGCAAAACATATTCATGTGTTAGAAGCTGAATTTTCTACTACGTTTGTTCATTTTCAAAATGGTGCAATTTGTCTGACAAAAGATGGAGAAATCTTTTTGCCGTATGCGAAAGAAATGCTGAAAATGTATGATAAATGTGAAGCAACTTTCAAACAGAAACATCGGGATAATAAAATTATTGTTGCGGGTGGTGAATTGATGGTGGCATTTAGTTTTGGCTCATTTATGCACCAGTATCAGAAAGAAATTGAATTTGCCAGTATTGAAGTCAATACAATTTGTTGTTCAAGAGTTCCAGAGTGGCTGGAGAAGCAGGAATGTGATATTGGATATGTGCAAATGGTTGATTTGAGTGAGTGTGGAAGTGCAAAAGTGACACCATTGTTCCAGGAAAAACTATGTGTGATGACTTCTCCATTTCATCCTCTTGCGAATAAAGATAAAGTGTATTTAAAAGATTTTGAAAATCAGAGTTTTACATTTACATATTCAGAATGCTGTTTTACGGAACACTTTAGAAATTTACTGCAGGATGCAGATATTGCATTGAAAAGTGAATTGTTTTTAGGATCTGTTACTGCTGTAGTAGAAAGCTGCATGAAAGAAAAGAGACTATGTCTTGTTCCATATGTTGCGGTTGATAAATTGAAAGAATATGGGCTTGTTGCAATCAACTGGGTAGATGCGTTTCCAATCTATGATTGTATTATGACAAGCAAGACAGTTCAGCCACAAGATGAATTGTATCCAATTGTTGAAGCAAGCAGAAATTATTGTCTGCAATTGAAAAAAGATGCGAAAACAAGAGATATTGTATTGTTATGAGGGAGGTTTCTTCCTCATTTTTTTGGAACATTATGCCGAAATGCATCTGGAATGCTAGAAAATAAAAACAAAATAGTACAATGGTAGTAGAGGTAAGAGGATATGAAATATAAACATTTAAATTTGAAGTATGCCTTGATCAATTGCTTTTATTTTTTTCTAGTTTGTGGCAGTGCTGGTTTTGCGAATAATTATCTGCAGTATAAAGGACTAGATACATCTGTGATTGGGGTATTATTAACATCTGTTTCAATTATTGCTTTGATTGGCCAGACAACAATGGCTCCGATTGTTGATAAGTCAAAAGTATGGAATGAGAAGAGATTTATTATTTTTTCATTATTAGTTGCGACGATTGCATATATTGCTTTGATTGTGATTCCTGGTGAATCTATTCTTTCTATGATAGTTGCAGTTATTGGTTTGGCATTTGCGACGGTTGGTTTTCCTTACTTGAATTCTCTCGCATTTATTTACGAAAAAGAAGGATACAAGATTAATTATGGACTTGGTAGAGGAGTAGGAAGTGCGGCGTATGCGGTTGGGGCTTTGTGTCTTGGACAGCTCATTAAATTAAAAGATCCATCTATTTTACCAGTCTGGCTTGTTGTTATGGCAATTGTGACAATTGGCGTTGTTATGACATTACAGATGCCAAAAGATGAAAAGAAAGAAGTTGTTGAGGAAAAAACTAAAATATCTTATGCATCTTTCTTTCAGAAGTACTCCGATGTATTGATGATTGTTGGGGCAATGATTTGCCTGAACTTTACACATATGCTGATCAATAACTATATGATCAATATTATCAGTGATATTGGCGGGGATGCTGGAAGCCAGGGCAGTGCTACGTTTATTCAGGCAATGGTGGAATTGCCTCCTATGTTCGGATTTGCATTATTGTTAAAGAAATTCCGTGTAGATACATTGATGGTGTTCTCTGCGATTGCATGGTGTGTGAAAGATATATTGATTTTGGTTGCACCAAATATGACAGTATATTATTTTGCGATGGTTTTTCAGATGTTCTCTTATGCAATTATTATTCCAGCATCTGTTTACTTTGTGGATGAATATATTGCGAGTGAAGATCGAAATCAGGGACAGGCAGTCATGGGTGCTGCGGGTACGATTGGTGGATTATTTGCATCATTTATTGGCGGCTTCTTGCTAAGCTTGTTGTCTGTAAGAACGACGCTTTATGTTGGTATTGCGGTAGCTGTTGTTGGTGTATTACTGATGTTGATTGGTGTGAAAAAATTAAAAAAAGCATAAAATAGTTTTATGCAGACAAGGATAGAAGCGCTATATAAATTGTCTCAATCAAAATTCCGTTCTTCTTTTCATTTGAAGGAGAAAGATAAATTGTATGTGGAAGAAAAAGGAATGGATGTCATTCGTAAGCATGCATGTGATTTTGTGAAGAATAAACTGGCAGATAGCTATCCGAAAAATGATGGAAAGCAAACACCAATGAAAGGACATCCTGTCTTTATCGCAATGCATGCTTGTGCGTGCTGTTGTAGAGGGTGTTTGAATCGATGGTATCATGTTGAAAAAGGTGTTCCTTTAACAGATGTTCAACAAGAGAAAATTGTTAATCTATTGATGTTGTGGATAGAAAATGAAATGAAAAAATGAGGGTGTATCATCCTCATTTTATTGTGCAGTGAATGTTCCTGAAATTTCTGCGGAAGTAATGATGTTTGAGAGACCTTCATCAATGAATGAAAGATCGTCTTCATTTGTTGCATCGAAGTTACCAGGTAATGAGAGTGGTGGGGCAGAAAGTGCATAGACTTTAATGATATACGTGTGTGTTCCACTTGGTGGATATGGTCCAACATATTCCCCTGCCTGGCTGCCTGGATCCAGGTGTGTATCTGTAAGACCGCTAGCTCTCCAATGTAACCAGTTATTTGCGGATGTGTCGATCATGTAAATGACATATTCTTCTGCACCGTCAATTGCATTCCAGCTGAGTTCTGGTGTGCGATTTGATCCAATGGAAGAAGTGATATCGCTGTTCCATTCACCATCAATTAAATCAGATGAAGTGATTGTAAGTGATGCTGGTTCTGGATTCACTTCGGGTTCCATTGTTTCTTCAGTTGGATCTGTAACAGAGACTCTTTCAACATTGCTTTTCCGTTTGACGGTATTTTTACTACAGGCACATAAAAGAAGCGTTGCGATAATGCATAATTTTGTTAAGTGTTTCATGATAATCCTCCTTGATAATCATATCACTATAACAAAAATGTATTCCATAAAAATGGAATACATGAATATTACTCAATGGCATCTAGATGTACATTTCTAACACCAGATAAATGCTTAAGTGTATCAGTCATTTCCTGGATATCACATGCCATCTTAGAAATATCTAATGATAGTAGTACATTTGCTTTGTTTGCGATAGGTATTGCCTGGGAAATTGTTAAAATCGATGTGTTAAGATCAGATAATGTTTTTAGAACAGAAGAGAGTGTACCACTCTCATTCTTTAATATCAGAGAAAGAACAGCTTTTCTTTCTGTCGTATCATCTGCACTTTCATAAACATAATCTTTGTACTTGTAATATGTATTTCTAGAAATACCTGCTTTTTGTACTGCTTCTGTAATTGTGGAAGCTTCATGATTTGTTAAAAGATTTCTTGCATAAATGACTTTATCTAAATAATCAGGTAATATTTTTCTGGAAACAATTAAAAAATCTTTTTTCATAAAACCTCCGAGCCATTTTTCGCAATGGTTCTTTCAAAAATCTGCCAGTTATATTTTAAACTGTTTATTGCATCCTTATCAACTTGAAAAACAGGATCTTTTGAAATCAATAAACATGTTGATCCAGAACCACTGATCAGAAATACACCATATTTAGAAACAATATTTTTGATATCTTCAAATTCATGAATTAATTGTTTACGGTATGGTTCATGGATTGCATCAACTGCACTGATCTTTAACAGATCCATATTTCCCGTACGTAATGCTTCAACTAGTAAAGCAGCGTGAGCTCCATTAGAAGCAGCTGTTTTTCTATCATAGCTGTCAGGTAAAATTGCACGTGCTTTTTGTGTAGAAACTTCAAAATCAGGAACAAACAGTGTGTATTTCCATGTATTATCCAGTGATAAATGATGCGTGAAGAAGTGATGATCAAATGCCAAAGAGGCTGTAAAACCACCATAGATGCATGGTGCAGCATTATCTGGATGTCCTTCTAATTGACTTGCTAACTGGAAAATCTGATCTTTTGATAATGCATTGTTATGTAATGCACTGCATGCAAATAATCCACCACAGATCAAAGATGCACTTGAGCCAAGTCCACGACTGACAGGGATTTCTGTATGAAAGATCGCATGAACATGATCCTGGATTCCAATTTCTTTACATCCTAGATGGTATGCTTTTAAGAAAATGTTATCTGGATTGTTGAATCGATCTTCAACATTTTCTAGAATATCCTGATCAGAAAGTTCAACTTCAAATGTGTTGTATAAGTCAAATGCTAAACCAAAGCAGTCAAATCCAGGACCAACATTTGCGCTTGTTGCAGGTGTTTTAATTGTGATCATTGCCAATCTCCTTCATTCTTTCTGCGATGACTTTCATGCCGTCTTCTTTTTCGATGCTGCGTGTAAAGCGTACAGGAAGATCTTTTAAACATGCAAGATTGGATGGAATGGATGTTTGTGTATATGTATGCAAAGCATCCATTGCTTCAAAGTCATCTTCAATGCAATTGTTTGAAACTGCCTTGTATACATCTTTACAGAATTTATATGGAGAAGCAGTTGATAAAACAATCGATGGTGTTTTATCTTGTGTTTGTGATTGATATTGTCTATATGCATGCAGACCAACTGCAGTATGAGGATCAATTAATACATGTTCTTTTTCATAGAGATCATGAATTGTCTTAGCGCAGCCATCTTCATTTGTCCAGTAGCCCTTGAAAATAGAAGAAATCTTTTCCTGAATATTTGATGGAACAGTATATGATCCTCGCTCGTTTAATTCTTTCATCATGTGAGCGACAAAAGCATCATCATTTTCACTCATGATAAATAATAATCTTTCAAGATTGCTTGAAATCAGAATGTCCATGGATGGGGACATTGTTGGGATGAATGGGCGATGAATGGAATATGTACCTGTATTTAAGAAGTCTGTTAAAACATTATTCGAGTTAGAAGCACAGATTAACTGATTCACTGGTAAACCTGTACGATATGCTAGATAACCAGCTAAGATATCACCGAAGTTTCCTGTAGGAACGACAAAATTCACTAGATCTCCACACTGGATTGCACCGTCTTTTACAAGCTTACAGTAAGAAGAATAGTAATAGACAACTTGTGGGATTAGTCTACCTACATTGATAGAGTTGGCAGAGGAAATTGTGACGTTATGTAAAGATGCAAGTACTTGTGGATCTTGTGTTGCTTCTTTAACCATTCTTTGACAGTCATCAAAGTTTCCTTTGACCGCAATCACTTCAACATTATCTCCAGTGCTTGTCTGCATTTGCTTCTTCTGTACCTGAGAAACGCCAACTTCTGGATAGAAGACTGTAATTGCGGTATGTTTTACATCTGCAAATCCACTTAATGCAGCCTTTCCTGTATCTCCTGAAGTAGCAGTTAAAATAGAAATCGTGTCATGACGATTTTCTTTGTTGTAGGATTGGATCAATAAATGAGGAAGCAATGTTAAAGCAATGTCTTTAAATGCACTTGTAGGACCGTGATACAGTTCCATTAAGTATGCATCTTCTATTTTATGCAATGGAACGATTTCTTCTGTATCAAATTTATTGTCATATGCCTGATTTACGGAGGAAGAAATTTCTTCTTCAGTAAAGTCATCTAGGAAAGCGTGAATGACTTTTGTGGCAATCTGCTGATAAGACAAATTTATTAATTCATCTACATTGATATGAATGTCAATGCTTTCTGGTGTAAAAAGACCACCATCTGTTGCTAGACCTTGAATAATTGCGTTATGACTTTCAACAATTTCATTTTTATTTCTGCTGCTTACATATTTCATACGATTCGCTCCTTGTAATAAACACGTTGATATGATACTATGTTCGCGTTCTTAATACAAGTGTTTTTAAAACAGGTACACTAAATGGAGGAAAATATGAAGATTGGCTTACTTGGACATGGTGTTGTTGGCGGTGGCGTTAGAAAAATCATTGATGAAAAATTAACAGACGAAACAAAAAATCTAGAAATTACAAAAATTCTTGTGAAAGATGTATCGGAAATTACAGACGAAAGAATGACAACAGATGTAAATGAAATTCTTCTGGATCCTTCTATTGATGTTGTAGTGGAGTGTATGGGTGGCATTGAACCAGCGTGTAAATATGCTTTGGAAGCGTTAGAACATGGAAAGCATTTTGTGACTTCAAATAAAAAAATGTTTGCTTCCTCTATTTTAGAACTTCAGGAATGTGCTGAAAGAAATCATGTGAGCTTGCATTATGAAGCGACTTGTGGTGGCGGCATTCCATGGATTGCGAATATTGATCGTTGCAAAAGAGTGGATGCGATTGATTCTTTGAAAGGTATTTTTAATGGTACAACAAATTATATTCTTTCGCGTATGTATCATGAGGAACAGGATTTTGCATCTATGTTAAAAGAAGCACAGTCTTTAGGATATGCAGAAAAAGATCCAACAGATGATATTGATGGATATGATATTCGCTATAAGACAATGATCAGTATTTTAAAAGCATTTGGTAAACGTGTTTCTTTAGAAGATATTCCAATGTTTGGAATTCGCTATATTGATGCGGGTGATTTGAAATACTGTAAAGAAAATGGATATGTTGTAAAGATGATTGGACGTGCAGAAAGAAATGGCGATGTGGTATCTAGTTCTGTAATGCCAATGTTTGTGAAAAAAGATGATGTATTTGCTTCTATTCCTTTGAACTTTAATGCAATTGCATCTGTTTCTAAAACACTTGGAAAAGCAGTTTATATTGGACAAGGTGCGGGTTCTTTACCAACAGCACACGCAGTTGTGCAGGACATCATCGATATTGAAAAATCACAGAGTATGGAAATGCACTTTGAAGATGGAGCGATTAATAATGAAAATGTGGAAGGCATTTATTATATTCGTTCTAAGAATATGGAAGTTTTCAAGGATATCATGGATGGAAAAGTGACAAAGAAAGTTCGTTTGTTAGAAGTATTAGATCGTATGGCAAAGACAAATGATAAAGAAGCGTTTATTGCGGAGGTGGAAGCATGATCAAGGTTACAAAATTTGGTGGTTCTTCCGTTGCGAATGCGAAGCAATTTGCTAAAGTGAAACACATTATTGATAGTGATCCTTCTAGAAAGTTCATTGTTACAAGTGCTTGTGGAAAAGAGAGTCATGAAGATCATAAAGTTACCGATCTTCTGTATTTGATTCAGGCGCACATTAAATATGGTGTTTCTTATGAAAGCCTGTTTGATATGATCGTAAAGAAATATAAAAGTATTCAGGAAGAATTGCATTTACATGTGGATCTTGATGAAGAGTTTTTAAAGATTCGTAAAATCATTCAGAATGATGACTCTCCAGATTATCTTGTTTCTCGTGGGGAATATTTAACAGGAAAACTTTTAGCGGAATATCTGGGTGCTAAGTTTGTTGATGCGGCAGATGTTATCATGTTTCATTATGATGGAACGATTGATATGAAACGTACGAGTGAAAAATTGATGCAGCATGTACAAGGCAGTGAAAAAATCTTGATTCCTGGTTTCTATGGTGCAACACCAAATGGCACAATCAAAGTCATGAGTCGTGGTGGTTCTGATATTACAGGTGCAGTACTTGCAAATGTTGTAGATGCGGATGTTTATGAAAACTGGACAGATGTATCTGGATTTATGGTCGTAGATCCTAGAATTATTCCAAATCCAATTTCAATTCCAAGAATTACATATTCAGAACTGAGAGAAATGAGTTACATGGGAGCAAATGTTCTGCATGATGATTCTGTTTTCCCTGTGAGAGAGAAGAATATTCCGATTAATATTCGTAATACGAATGAACCGGATCATCCTGGAACAATGATTATGGAAGATTGCAGTGAAATGGATAAAGTAGATCCACCACATGCAATTACAGGAATTACTGGTAGAAAAAACTATACTGTTATTTCTATGACAAAGGCACATAGCAGTGCTGAAATTGGTTTTTTAAGAAAAGTATTAACAATCTTTGAAAAATATAATGTTTCGATTGAAGCTGTTCCTGTAACAGTAGATACGTATAGTATTGTTGTACAGACACATTTGATTAATCATTGTCTGTATGAAATTATTGGTGAATTGAAGGAAACAGTACATCCAGAAGATATTCGCGTGGAAGATCATCAGGCAATGATTGCGGTCGTTGGTAGAGAAATGAAGCAGCGTGCTGGTATTTCAGGTCAGTTATTGAGTGAATTTGGTAGAAATAAGATCAATATTCGTACAATTTCCCAATCATCTTATGAGTTAACGATTATGATTGGTGTTTCGGATAATGATTTTGAGAAATCAATTAAAGCAATATATGAAAAGTTTGTTGCGGAGGAAAAGAAACAATGAGAGTAGGTATTGTTGGAGCGACAGGTGCTGTCGGTAGACAAATGATCACTTGTCTGGAAGAGAGAAAAATTGATGTTGAAGAATTGCGATTGTTTGCTTCTTCTAGATCTCTTGGCAAGAAAATTCCATATCTGAATCAAGAAATTACAATTCAGGAAGTTGCGGATGGCTGTTTTGACGGTTTGGATTATGTGCTTGGTGCAGTCAGTAATGCATTGAGTAAAGAATATCGTCCGATGATTGAAAAGGCAGGTGCAGTGTATATTGATAATAGCTCTGCATTCCGTATGGAAGATGATGTTCCGTTAGTTGTTCCACAGATTAATGGTGAAGATGCATTGAAACACCATGGAACGATTGCTAATCCTAACTGTTCTACGATTATTACATTGATGGCATTGGCTCCTATTTGCAGACTGTCTAAGATTAAAACAATCAATGCTTGTACATACCAGGCAGTCAGTGGTGCTGGAATGCATGGAATTGAAGAGCTGGAAAATCAATGTGAAGCAATTCGGAATCATGAAGAAGTTGAAGTGCATACATTTCCTTCACAGATTGCCTATAACGTGATTGCGGATATTGGAAGTGTGCTGGAAAATGGCTATACAACAGAAGAAATGAAAATGCAGAATGAAGGAAGGAAGATCCTGCATTTGCCTGATTTGAAAGTAACATGTACATGTGTGAGAGTTCCTGTATATCGTTCGCATTCGATTTCTGCAACGGTTGTTTGTGAAGAACGTGTTTCTATTGAAGAAGCTGAAAAGGCAATTGATGCATTTGATGGAGATGTATTATATAAAGGTGTTCCTACACCTTTGTTGACAACAGATCAGGATCTTGTATATGTTGGCAGAATCAGAGAAGATCTGACAAATGAGAATGGACTTGTCATCTGGTGCTGTGGTGATCAGATTCGAAAAGGTGCGGCAAGTAACGCTGTTGAAATAATGGAATATCTGATGAAGCATGAATGTGTTACAATATTGTAATACAAAGGAGAAAAAATTATGTCTCGTAAGTCAATATTAGCTTTTTCAGCTATTGCTTTAGCAGCAGCATCCGCTTTAGCGGCGTATACATTAAAGAAATCCAAGAAAACACAAGAGAATGAAGAAGATGATGAAATTCACTTCATTAAGATTGAAGATGGTGATGTAGAAGAGAAGAAAGTCGATCCATCTTTTGAAGAAAAGAGCGATGAAGTAAAAGAAGTTGCTTCTGTGTATCCATATCTGGATTTGGATTTTATTGAGAAGATTTTAAATAAAAATGATGAATTTAACAGTGGCTATGAAGAGGATTCGCTTGTTACTGTAATGCATCATGTTCGTTTTGCGATTGCTGAAGAGAGAAAAGCATTTGAAGAAATCATGGGTCTGAGTGGATATGAAACAACAACACAAGATGACAAGGTTGTAGCAACACGTAAGTTCTTTACGCAGCCTGGTGCAATCATTTCAGATATCTTGAATGTTGCGAACCAGACAAATGCATTACAAGGTGTATACGAAAATTATGATATTCGATAAGATACAATGATGAATTGTATCTTTTTTGATACAATAGAACAACAAGAGGTGAAGCATGGAAGAAAAAGAAATCATGGAAGAAGAAAATAAACCATCTGAAAAAAAGCCAACAGAAGGTAATTTTATGAAAATTATTTTATTGCTGGCGATGGTGTTTGTGGTTATGTATATGGTATTTGGAAAAGGAAAGAACGATGATGCGTGCATTGTTGTTTCACAATCGCCATTTGGACAATCACAAAAGCAGGTCTGGATCGATCTGGAAAATAAACTGCAGGCAAAAGGCATTGCGGGATTTGATTTAGAAGTTCCTGAAGAACTGGAACAAACATATACAAATGTATCTTATCGAGCTTTCTCATATCAAATTTCTGAAGTGACATTTCATGATGATAATGGGGAGGATGTTATCCGTATTGATAAGGCAAAATTCTGTGGAAAAGATATTCTGACAACAGATGATAACTCATATACGAATATTCAGAAAGTTACGATTGATGGAAAAGATGTGAAAGAACGTGGAAATGGGGATAAATATTCTGCAATTTCATGGGTGGATGGTGAATATTCCTACGGTATTACAGCTTACAATGGTGGTATCGATGAAGTTACGATTGAAAAATATATTTCTGAAATAAAATAACAATTATATTTTATTTACAACATCAGTTATAATTACTTATTGATCTCAAGTTTTACAGTAAAAGTGCTAAATAAAGCATATTTATGCGATATTTAGCACTTTTTGTGTGTACAGTATT
>CAKVBD010000046.1 GCA_934725105.1 uncultured Bulleidia sp.
CAAAAAAAAAGCCATCCCTAAGGACAGCTTGTATTGTTTTACTGATTAGTCAGCAATATATGGAAGCAGAGCCATCTGACGTGCACGCTTGATAGCGACAGCCAATTTTCTCTGATACTTCGCACGAGTTCCAGTAACACGTCTTGGTGTAATCTTACCATTAGCGCTGATGAACTTCTTTAATAATTCAACATCTTTATAGTCAATATACTTGATGTTATTCTTTGTGAAGTAGCAGACCTTTCTGCGACCCATTCTCTGTTTTCTGAATGCCATCGTTTTGTCTCCTTTTTAGAATGGTAGATCATCATTGGAAATATCCAATGTATCTCCACTTGTGAAATCATCCTGTACAGCTGGAGCACTAGGCTGTGGCTGATAAGATGGTTGTTGATAGTTGTTGAAATTGTTGTAACCATTGTCAACTTGAGCAGCACGCGCAGTAGACTGTGCTTTGCTTTCTAACAAGTTTACATTGTCACATAGAACTTCAGTTACGTATTGCTTTGTGCCGTCCTGGCGATCATAAGAACGTGTCTGGATTCTTCCTTCAACGCCTACAAGAGCACCTTTTCTAGCATACTGACCTAAGAAGTCAGCGGATTGTCTCCACGCTACACAGTTGATAAAATCAGCTGTCTGTTGGTTACCATCTTGTGATCTTGAAGTTCTTCTATCACATGCTACTGTAAATGAAGCAACAGATAATCCTGTCTGTGTTTTACGAACTTCTACATCTTTTGTAAGTCTACCAACAAGTACGACACGGTTGATCATTACTTAGCCTCCGCAGAAGCTTGGTCACGTGTGATCATGAAACGAACAATGCTCTGGTTGATACCCATCAAACGATCGAGTTCCTTTACACATGCGTTGTCTGCTTCGAATGCAACGACTACATAGTAGCCCTTTGTCATATCATCGATACGGTATGCAAAATCTCTCATACCCCATTCATCTGTCTTGTTAACCTTACCACCGTTTTCTGTGATGATGTTAGCAACTGTTTCAACGACAGAATTTCTCTTTTCGTCTTCTACAGATGAGTTGATGATGTACATGACTTCGTATTTTTTCATTTTGTACACCTCCTTTTGGACTTATGGCCATTACTGGCAAGGAGCGGATTTCCCACTCGCCATAAAATTATACCGAATAAATCTTCTCGTGTAAACAAGAAATTTACTATATTTCAGCCGTTTTGCCATGTTTACTTCCTTGGCTGTTGTGCATACAATAAACATATGTATTTCATTTTTAATATTTTAGATATTCTATTTCTTTTTTTATTTTCATTCTTTATGTGGATCAATGATCCCATTGCCTTTAACTTTACGGGCTTGTTAAATCAAAGCTCCACGAAATGCATCGCAATCATCATCTGCATGTACTGGATCATTCTATTATTTCTACATTTATATCATTTATGTACGAACAAAAAGAAACTCATTCCTTTATTCATTCTTGTCATTCTCACATCAATCACACCATATCAAGCAACAGGAGACATTGCTTCTCAATTTCATTTATTCTTTGCTTTAGCTGCTTTTTTATATCTACATTATCTTCTATATGCTTTTTACTGGTACAGACAAAAAGCAACCATGTTCTACATTGCATGCTTAGCAATGTCTGGTTGCTTTGTATTAACATATTCTTCCATTACAGGTCTATCTGAATGGATATTCATCATTGGATTAATGAGCACTCTTTCCTATCTAGATCATTCAAACATGAAATGATACAGCGCACCAAGCAAGTTTGCTTCATTATGGAATTTACACACATCAATCACAGGTAAAGGATAGGATGTACCCTTCACAATATCTACGTGATATGTTGCAATATCTCGAATCGATTTTTTTAAAGAATCCAGTAAAACAGACTGTGCAGAGATTCCACCACCAATCAAAATCTTCTCTAGATCTAATAAAATATTGATATTAAACAGCATCATTGCCAAAGAATCTGTATATTCCTTCAATGCTTCCAAAGCCTTTGGGTCTTTATTATTAATATAATTAAATGCTTCTACACCATCCATTCCATCATCCAGGCCCATTTTTTCCTGCATGATCTTGCATAAATATGGTGTACCATGCTGACCAGCATAACTATATGGATCATCTAAGTGCTGATCATCTGTACTGCAGGCACATAGTTCTCCACACAAGAATCTCTTGCCTCTTCTCAGTTTATGATTCAACATCAAGGCACAGCCAATATTTGTTCCAATGACAATAACAGCACCATCATCTACATCTTTAAGATTTCCAATCCAAAGTTCTGCCAAGGCAGCACATTTACCATCATTTTCAATCGTTACTTTCGTGTTGTATCTTTGAGATAATTCCTTTGCAACACAAACACCGTTCAAGAAAGGAAAAGCACCAATCACATCAACAACACCATTTTCACTGTCAATGACACCAGAAGAAGAAATCGCAATGCCATCAATATCATCATATTGATTCACAACAGAATCCAAGATTGCATAAAACTCTTTCTTTGTCGAAGAACGCGCAGGAGAAGACACACTATTCTTTTGAATGATCTGTCCATCCTCACTCATATATGCATATTTTAAAGATGTTCCACCCCAATCAAACACTAAATAACGTTTCATCTCTTCCTCCTAACTTAACAATGATACTTAAGCAGAAACAATCTGACGATCGTCTTCTACTTCACTTTCCATATCAAATGCAATGCCATGTACTTTATACTTTTTCAAAACAAACATCGTCATTGTTCCAGAAACACCTTCAATTGGCGCTAATTTTTCACCAACGAAGTCAGCAACTTCACGCATTGTTTTCGCATTCACATTCACGAAGAACTCATATCCACCACTCATCAAATACAAAGAAGATACTTCTGGGAAACGAGCAATCTTTTCAGCCACTTTATCATAGCCAAATCCTCTTTGTGAACAAGCCTTTACGCCAATAATCGCATCTACATGATCTTTATTGGCTTTATCCCAGTTAATGACTGTATGATATCCACAAATCACTTTTTCACTTTCTAATCTTTTGATTTCATGATCCACATTTTCTTCTGTATCATTCAATATATCAGCTAGATCTGTTACCGTTGCACGTGGATCATCCACAAGCAAGTCAATTAATTTATTTGCATCCATTCCTATTTCTCCTCTTTGATTTCATGCAGGAAATCTTCAATTCTACCAAGTGCTGTCTGTAAGTGAGACAAAGAATATGCATAGGATATTCTCGCAAATCCTTCTCCACTTTCTCCAAATGCTGTACCAGGTACGATCGCAACATTTTTACGTTTCAATAATTCCATACAGAACGTATCACTATCCATACCTGAAGAAGTAATGTTAGGGAATACATAGAACGCACCTCTAGGCTCAAACGTATGCAACCCCATCTCATTCAGTTTTCTAACACAATACTTTCTTCTAAAATCATATTCTTCCTTCATCTTCAATATTTCTTCATCACAGCTCGTTAAAGCAGTAATTCCAGCATATTGTGATGTTGTTGGCGAACACATAATGCATGATTGATGAATCTTTGTCATTGTCTCAATCAATGGCTTTGGTCCCATTGCATATCCAAGTCTCCAGCCAGTCATAGAAAATGATTTCGAAAAGCCATTTACAACGATCGTTCTATCATACATTCCTTCAATATGTGCAATGGATTCATATTCCTCATCACCATAACAAAGTTCCGCATAAATTTCATCAGAAAGAACGATCACATCTGTATCTTTCAATACTTCCGCAATTCCAACAAGATCTTCATGTCTTAGTACAGCACCTGTTGGATTATTTGGATACGATAAGATCAGCATCTTTGTCTTCTCTGTCAATGCTTCTTTGATCTGTTCCGGTGTCACTCTAAACTCATTTTCCTCTGTACATTGAATATGTACAGGAACACCACCTGTTAAAGTTGTAATTGGTTCATAGGATACATAACAAGGTTCAGGAATGATCACTTCATCCCCTTCTTCTACAAGCATACGGATAGCAAGATCAATTGCTTCCGATCCACCAACAGTCACAAGAACATCTTCTGGATCATAGTGCAAATCATATTTTCTTTTCACAAAGTTTGTAATCTCTGTTCTTAAAGGAAGCAGACCAGCATTTGATGTATATTTCGTTCTGCCAATTTCTAGAGAGTGTATCGCTGATTCACGAATAGACCATGGTGTCTGGAAATCAGGTTCACCAACACCAAGAGAAATACAATCTGGAATTTCACTGGCAAGTTCAAAGAACTTACGAATTCCACTTGGCCGCATCTGTTTTGCGGCTTCAGATTTTATTTTTTCATAATCAATCATGCGAATTACCTCTCAAATATCTTGTTTCAATTGTACACTCTCATCTCTTATTTTGCGAATTAATCTTCTGACTGCAGCTCATAGATCATATCCCTCAATTCTGCAGCTCTTTCAAAATCAAGATGTGCAGCCGCATCCTTCATCTCAGCTCTCATATTTTCAAGCAATGCAGCCTTATCCTTCTTGCTTGTCTTATTCTTTTTCAGCATATACTTCGCAGCCATCTGTTTTGTTTCTTTTCCACGGATGACTTCATCCACCTTTTTCACAATTGTTTGCGGTGTAATGCCATGTGATGTATTATATTCTTCCTGTATTTTTCTACGACGGTTTGTTTCCTCAATCGCAAACTTCATAGAATCTGTCATGGCATCTGCATACATATATACTTCACCATGTGCATTTCTCGCCGCTCTGCCAATTGTCTGAATCAAAGATCTCTGACTTCTCAAGAAACCTTCTTTATCCGCATCTAGAATACAAACCAAAGATACTTCTGGAATATCCAGACCCTCACGCAACAGGTTAATGCCAACAATGGCATCCACTTTTCCAACACGCAAATCCTGAATCACCTGTGTTCTTTCCAATGTCTTTGTTTCATGATGGAGATACGCAATATGGAAGCCTCTTTCCTGCAGATACTCTGTCAGATCTTCTGCCATACGCACAGTTAGCGTTGTAATCAAAACACGTTCTTTTCTCTTGATGCGTTCCGTTAAACTCTCCGCAATATCATCAATCTGTCCCTTTGTTGGTTTGACCGTAATCAATGGATCCAACAGCCCCGTTGGACGAATGATCTGTTCAACCACTTGATGATCCACTTTTTCCAGTTCATATTCCCCAGGTGTTGCTGAACAATATACAACCTGATTGATCATTCCTTCAAATTCATCAAATGTCATTGGACGATTATCCAAAGCACTTGGTAAACGGAATCCATAATCCACTAATATTGTTTTTCTAGCACGGTCACCATTATACATGCCTCGTACCTGTGGTAAAGATACATGCGATTCATCCACAAACATCAAGAAATCCTTAGGAAAATAATCAAACAGATTCCAAGGTCTTTGTCCAGTCTTTCTGCCATCAATATGCATTGAATAGTTTTCAATACCTGCACAATATCCATTTTCTCTCAGTGCTTCTAAATCAAAACGCGTTCTTTGTTCCAGACGCTCAGCTTCTAACAATTTATCATTGTCCTTAAAATATTTTAAACGCTCTTCCAGTTCTGCTTCAATATCATCACATGCTCGCAACATCGTTTCTTTGCTTCTTGCATATCCAGAAGCTGGAAAGATGTTATAGAACTGATAGGCATTCAATGTTTTTCCTGTCAATGGATCAATTTCTGTAATACGATCAATTTCATCTCCAAACATTTCAATACGAATATTGTATTGATCTGTATAAGAAGGCGTCAGATCCAACACATCACCTCTAACACGAATCGTACCACGAGACTGTTCCATATCATTTCTTGTATATTGCAGCTCTACAAGTTTCTTCAATAACGTATTTCGATCATATGTTTCTCCAACTCGGATCGTCATAAACATATTCTTATATTCCACAGGATCACTTGCCGCATAAATACATGCAACAGACGCAACAACGATCGTATCTCGTCTTTCTAGAAGAGAATTCAAAGTAGATTCACGGAACATATCCAGCTCTTCATTGATTGCGGCTGTCTTTTCAATATACATATCACTCTTAGGAACATACGCCTCTGGCTGATAGTAATCAAAGTTAGAAACAAAGAATTCCACACGATTATGCGGAAATAATTCTTTAAATTCAGAATACAGCTGTCCTGCCAATGTTTTATTATGTGAGAATACAAGCGTAGGACGATTCATTCTGGCAATGATATTTGCCATTGTAAATGTTTTACCTGTACCTGTTGCACCTTCCAATACCTGTTCCTTTTTTCCTTCCAGGATTCCTTCACACAAAGCATCAATTGCCTGTGGCTGATCACCGGTTGGAGAAAATGGAGAAACAAGTTCAAAGCGATGTTCATCCATGTAAGATCTCCTTTGCTTTTTCAAGCTGTACATCATGTGTATGTGTCGTATTCCAATCCAGAATCACTGCTGAACGCAGGCTGTCATATGTTTCTTTATCCAACACTTCATTTGCCGCTAAGCCATGTTCTTCTTTATATTGCTTCAATGCATTTCCAGTCTCACTAGAGAAATATCCATCTTTTCGATCCACTGTATATCCAAGATAATCCAGACACTGTTGTGCGTCTGCAATCGAATCAGATACACTGTCTACATGAAAAGATTCATCTTCATCCATTTTAGAGAATGTTCTATAAAATACATCATGCAGTTTCACTTCCTGATCTGGTGTAATACCTACACCATTGACCCATGTACCATCTGGAGACAGCCATTTACTTGTTGTATATTTCAAGGCAGAGCCATCATCAAACATCTTCGAAACCTGCACAGTGCCTTTTCCATATGTTGTTGTGCCAACAATCGTTACATCATCACGCTGCTGTTTTAATGCAAGTGTCAATACTTCAGCAGCACTGGCTGTATTTCCATTTGTTAAAATGACAATATTTTGAATATTGGAATATTTATCTGACTTTGTTACAGTTTCATGTACAGTACCATCCGCATATTCCTGCTTCATGACGGTTGTACCTTTATCTAAGAAACAAGAAGAAACACCTTCAACAGAATCCAGATAGCCACCGCCATTATCACGCAGATCAATGATCAAGCCTTTCGCATCCTCAAAATCATCCAGATAAGATTTCACTTCTTCTGGTGTAGAAGAACCAAACTGATACAACTGCAGATACGCAATCTCACCCATCATTTCACCATATACTGTAGAAGCAACTTTCTCACGTGTAATCTTTAAAGCAATATTCTTTCCATCACGAATAAAACCAATCGTTACAGTTGTGCCTGCTTCACCCTGTACAGCTTCTTTAATATCACTGGAAGTCTTTCCACTCATATCCACACCATCGACTGTATGAATAATATCACCAGGTTTCACGCCAGCTTTTTCTGCAGGTGTATTTTTATACACTTTTTCTACGATACTTGTGCCATCTGTATTAATATACTGCACACCAATACCAACATAGTTTCGATTGATGGATTGCGTAAAAGCTTCCATTTCTTCTTTTGACATATATTCAGTATGCTTATCTTCATCATTTGTTGTGATGCCAGCAAGCGCCTGATCTGTCAGTCTTTTATCCAGATTATCAATTCCACTACCAAAAAACCAGTCATTTTCCATGATATCCATCACTTCCTGGATTTTTTTAGAAGCGCTCATTGTCGTACCACGCGCAATCATATGACGCAAAGAAGATGTAAACCCATATGGCAGCAGAGAACCACCAAACCAGCCAAAAAGAACAGCGACGATTGTCACCACAACCATGATTCTTTTCAGTTTTTTGTTCTTTGCTTGTTCCGCCTTAAATTTAGCTTCATCAGGCCAAACATATTTTTTCAAAGAAATCGTCTTAAATTCCTCTTTTTCTTCTGTCTTATTTTCTTCCATAAAAGTACCTCTACATCTAAAAGGAGAGCTTGTTAAAAAGCTCCCCTATCATACCACATCTAACCACCAAATACGGATTCTGGACGAATTCTACAAGGGATACCATATCCAGCTTCACACCTTCTGCCATATCCATCATAGCTGCCAGCCCATCCACATCCAAATGTTAAATCACCGTTCCAGTTTTTTACATAACTTGCAAAATCACTAGCCGCACCAATCTTGAAAATTTCAATATGGCAATGTGGACCAGAAGAGTTTCCTGTAGAGCCAACTCTACCAATATAATCTCCTCCAGTTACTTTTGTACCAGTTGCGATTGGTGATCCATTTTGCATATGCAGATACTTCACTGCATATAAAGTATCTCCTACTGCGACAACGAGATATACCTGGTTGCCGCCACCACTAGAACCACCGCTTCCATGGCATGTTGATCCAAGTCCACCATACGCACAGCCATCCGCACTATTTACAACGACACCATTCGCTACCGCATAAATATTTGTTCCCTGACTAGCCGCAAAATCATATCCCAAGTGTTTACCGCCACCAGAATAATTCCATGTACCAGCACTGCGATATGCACCCGGCACTGGGTTTGTCCATCCTTCTGCCGCAACAACACCATTGAGATCAATCTTAGAAATTGCAGATTTGATACTATCAATATTTGCTGAAATCGTATCACCTAATGCTTCCAGTTCTGCAGCCTGTCTTTCCTGTTCATCAATAATGATTTGTTTAGAAGCCTTTGTAGCTTCCAGATCATCTTGCTTATTCAACAGTTCCTGCTTTGCAACTTCCATTTCTACCTTCGCATTTTCAAGTGACTGTTTTTCATCATTTAATTTTTCAATTAAACTTGCCAGCTGATCCAATGTATTTTCATCATATTGTGCAATAGAACTCAAACCATTGGCAATACGAATGAATTCTTCAAATGTAGAAGCACCCATCAAAATATCTGTATATTTCGATACACGCATATTTGACTGCGCATTCACCATTCTTTTTTTTACTTTTTCTTTCAAAGCATCTACTTGTGCCTGTGTCGCATCAATTTCTTTCTGCTTGTTATCAATTTCAAGCTGCTTTGCATCAATTTCAGCCTGTTTTGCATCAATCTGCGTCTGCAATTCTGTAATCTTTGCCTGCAGATCTTTTACCTGCTGGTCATATTCCGCAATGTTTGCCGCAATTTGATCACGTTGTGCTTCAATACTTTTCAATTGCTCCTGCGCTTCAGATTTTTTACTTTCCAGATACTTTGCATATCCTTTACAGGCTTCCTGATTATCTTTTGTTGCTTTTTTACAAGTTTCAGACCAGTATTCCGTATTCGAATAATCTTCCGCATACACACGATCAACACGTGTAATGCATAGAAAAGAAATACATATACAAATACATACTTTGATGACTTTCATCATCTCTTCCACCTCAGATAACGGTTAACAGACAACAAGGATCCAATAAATCCCACAACAACACCAATGCCTAATAAAATACCTGCCAGATAGAAGATATATGGATTTGGCTTTACAAGCTTGAACATGTTAGAAACAAGAATACCACCACTGCGCTGATACAATGTTATATATCCCCAAACTGTTAATGCAATTGGAATAATGGATCCAAGCACACCAATGATAATACCTTCAATCACAAATGGAGAACGAATAAAGGAATTCGTTGCACCAACATTTCTCATGATTGTAATTTCATCTTTACGCGCAGAAATTGTTAACTTGATTGTATTCTGAATCAAGAAAACAGCTAACAATGTCAAACCAATGACTAAGAATCCGCCAATCTTACGAACCATTGACATTGTATCAACCATAGAAACAGTTGACTGACCACCATAGTTCACTTCCGCAACACCTTCAATTTTCTGAATCTCTGAAGCAATTTCTGTAATCTGATCACCGCTGGTTGCTTCTACATAGAAAGCATCATGCATTGGGTTATCATCTTTGAATGGTTCAAATGCTTCTTTTGTCTTTTCATCGTCAAAGGAATCAATATAGTATTGAAATTCCTGATCTTTATTTGAATATGTTACTTTCTTAACACCATCAATTGCTTCAATGGATTTCTGAATGGCATCTTCCTTTGCGCTATCTTCATAGTTGTAATCAACCATGACAGAAATTTCCATTGAAGATTCAATATTTTTCGTAAAGTTCTGTACGTTATAAGAGAAAATAATAAACAGTGAAATAATTAATAACGTAATCGTTACCGCAATGGCAGAACTGATTGCCATTGCCAAGTGTCTGCCAACACCTGAAAATCCTTCTTTAATTGGTCTACTGATCATGACGAACATAACCTCCTTGTGCAAGATCTGCAACAATATGTCCATGTTCTAAGACAACCGTTCTTTTACGATGCTTATTCACGAGTGTTAAATCATGCGTTACCATTAAAATTGTTGTACCATAACGCTTGTTGATTCTTTCCAACAGATCCATGATCTGATCTGATTTTCCAGGGTCAAGGTTACCCGTAGGTTCATCCGCAATCAAAACCTTTGGACGGTTCGCAATCGCTCTAGCAATCGCAATACGCTGCTGCTGACCACCAGATAATTCATGTGGAAAAGAAGTCTTCTTTTCTTTTAAAGAAACGACATCCAGCACTTCATCCACTCTTTTTTTGATCTGTGGCTTTTTCATATTAATGACTTCTAAAGCATAGGCAATATTTTCATAAACCGTCTTTGTTGGAAGAAGTCTAAAATCCTGGAAAACAACACCAATATTTCTACGATAAATTGGAACTTGTTTTCTCTTCAATTCACCAACATTGATACCAACAACTTCAACATTACCTTTTGTTGGGAGTTCTTCTCCATCCAGTAATTTGATCAACGTGGACTTACCAGAACCCGTTGGCCCAATAATATAAACAAATTCACCTTGTTTGACACTAAAATTCACATCATACAAAGCATTTGTACCATTTTTATATTGTTTGTATACATGTTCACATTCAATCATACAAGTCTCCTTTCGCAATTAAAAACCAGTGTTTATTTTACCATACATCATTTAAATTGTTGCTGAAGGATACGTGAAACCTTCTCCATGCATATCCGATGCATCTGTTGTAATCGTAAATGCACGATCATCAATTTGATTAATAATTTCTACCAGTTGAGAATACTGCTTTGCGCTGACAACGCATAAGATGACTTTTTTCTGATCCATCTGATAGCCACCTTCACCAGCCAGAAACGTTACACCACGATCCATATCACGCATGATAACATCCGCAATCTCTTTCCATTTCTCACTGATGATCGTCACACTTTTCGCATTACTTCCTGCACCAAGTGATAAAATCTTATCAATCGCAATGCCAGAAGCAAATACAGAAATCAATCCAATCAAAGCTGCATCAATGCCATATGCAATTACACCAAGCAAAACTGTAATGCCATCCGTAACCATAACACCAGTAGAAACTTTCACACCAAATAGTTTATGTGCAATGAGTGGCGGAACATCCATACCACCCGTACTTGCACCCGCTCTCATCACAAGACCAATTCCAACACCGCCGAGTAGACCAGCATATAAACTAGCCAGGAATGGTTCAATATGAATTGGAATCATTGGTGCAACATAAGACAAAGCTGTTGTAAAAACAGGATAACAGAACGAAGACAAAATCGTATCAATTCCAAATTGTTTTCCTAAAATCAATGTACCAACGATCAATAACGTAAGCGTTAAAGTATTAGCAACAAGCGTTTCATCCAAATGGAAAAACGGTTCAAATGCTACCGCAACACCAGCTACACCACCAGACAGAATGTGATATGGAAGAATAAAGAATTCAACCGAAATTGCCAAGACAAATGTTCCTGTTACAACGAAAAGAACATTAATTAATTTTTTCATACCTATTTTATTTCCCTCTTTGCTCATGTATTATACCATGGTTGACAAGTGAACTTATGAAGAACAAAAAGTATGTATGGATCATCGTATTCCTGTATATCTTATTTATATTTTCAAATTCTCTGCAGATTGGTGAAACAAGCAGTGCTATTTCTGGTGGTCTGACACACTTTGTATTATCCATTCTCCATAATTTTGGATGGAATATTCCTTTTGACGCATTTCATCATTTCATACGTAAACTCGCACATTTCAGCGAATACGCCGGGCTTGGCATTCTCGTCAATTACGCTTTACGTACCGCACCATTATTCAAAAATCTAAAACTCAACTACGCACTCTTCTGGATCCTGCCACCCTCCATTGATGAAACGATTCAGCATTTTGTGCCAAATCGCTATGGCTGTATTCAGGATGTACTCATTGATATGAGTGGTTTTTTATGTGCAACTCTACTTTATTTATTCATCATTCACAAGCAGGCAAAAAAGCACTCATCTCACTTCTAGCGTGTGTTTCATCAAATACATCATCCTTCAAATTAAAAAACATATACGGATCCTCTAGATCATCATCCCACGTAACATCTACATTCCACCACGAACCATCCAGAAACACAATATTCCATGCATGATCTTCACCTTCTGCACTTCCCGTTACATATGCACAAGGAATGGATAATTGTTTTAAGATGTATTGAAAAGCTTTTGCGTATCCAGCACAAACTGTTTGATGATTCACCAGTGCAGAATACGCCGATTGATTCATCGTTGCCTCTAAATCATATGTAATTCTTTCACATAAGGCATCATGAACATATCTTTCCCTTTCTTCATCACTTGGATATACAAGAGCATTCTGTACGATTTCTTCACTGGCTTTTTGGAATAATTGCTGATGTTCTGCAAGATCCTCTGCAGTTTCATGAAACGATAACGTCACAGAAACAACACCCATATTTTCCAACACTTCATAAGAATATCCCTGTTCCAGCCAGAATAGTTCAGGACAGTCAAACATGACAGCCTGATATGCATTTGCAATATTCTTTTCTGTAATATCCGCATCATATGGCTTCAATGTTGTTTCCAGTGCATTTGTACAATCAATGATCTTTGCATAGATTCTCTTTTCTTTTTCATCTAACAATGCATAGTATAGATGATACAAATCATCATATACAACCACTTCTTTTTCTTCCTGAAGCAATTGTCCCGTAAAAATATCTTTGACATTATGAAAGAAAGAAGTAAAGATTGTTTCTTTCTTTAAAGTAATGACACAAAAACATAAAAACCATACAGCTAGTAACAAACGAAAGATTCTTTTCATGAGTAAATTTTCTCCCATTCTTTTCGGTATTTCAAGAGATATGGGATACTCACTCCTCTAAGAACCGTACG
>CAKVBD010000047.1 GCA_934725105.1 uncultured Bulleidia sp.
AAAGGATCCTCCTTGTGGACTCTATTGTCCTTCAGAAGATTCTTTTTTCATACCACGGTTTTATTTGACGCTTACGTTACAATTCGACTGTTGTTGGAGATGATAATTCTAAAAATGGTGCAGATATAAAAATTGTTAATAGAAATGGAACTGCAACTTATATACAAGACAAATACTGTCAAACAGCAACAAATTCGGTTAACAATGCGTTTGATAATGAAACAGGAATGTATAGGTATTATGTAAATGATGAAATAATGCAATTGGAAGTACCTAGTGACCAATATGACAAGGCTGTTCAAGTAATGAAAGATAAAATTGAACAAGGGTTGGTCCCTGATGTTACAGATCCTGAGGAAGCTTTAAATATTGTAAAAAAAGGCAGTGTTACCTATGAACAAGCGGTTAATATTGCAAAAGCAGGGACTATTGATTCTTTAACATATGATTCTATAAATGGAGCAATTATTGCTACGAAAGCATTAGGTATTAGTTTCACAATAGATTATGCACTTAGAATTCTTCAAGGTGAAAAAAAAGAAGAAGCTATTAAAGAATCAGTAATGAATTCTTTGCAAGTAGGAGGAAAATCATTTTTGATTTATGTTTTATCATCTCAATTAGCAAAAACAGGAGCTGCTAATGTATTTACTCCCGCAGCTACAGCTATATCAAAAGTCTTGGGAGATAATGTAACTAATGCACTAGCAACAATGATTGCACCTGGAAGTTCTGTTACTAAAAATACTGTGAATACTATTTTGAAAAATGGCATGTTAACTACTGCTGTTGCTTTTGCTGTTATTACAGTTCCGGATGTAGTTGATATGATGAGAGGAAGAATTTCTCCAGAGCAACTTGCTAATAATCTTGCTGTGGCAATTGCTGGAGCTGTTGGAAGTACAGTAGGAGTTGCAGCTGGAGGGGCATTGGGAAATTTACTTGTTCCTGGAGTTGGAACAACAATTGGAGGAATTGTTGGAGGTACTGCAGGAGGTATTGCTGCAAACTGGACAGCGAATACCCTTCTATCCACTGTATTCGAAAGTGATGCTGAAAACATGTATAACATCTTAGTGAAACAGAGTGAAGAAATTTCGAATGACTATTTGATGACGGATGATGAAGTTGAAGAATTAGTTTTGACATTAAATGATTCTTTAGATAACAAAACTTTAAAAGATATGTTTGGAGAAGATGATAGAGAAGCGTTTGCTGATAATTTAATTAGACCAATAGCTGAAAAAATTGTGGAAAATCGTGAAACTATAGAAATACCAACTGAATCAATAGTTAGAGAGAACTTGTTAATTCAAGCATCTGATATTGTTTATATACATTGAGGGTTACTTGTATGGATAAAAATAAATTAATTGAAATATTAAATAAACATATAAAAACAAAAGCTGAAAAAATTGTTTTTTATATGGAAAGAATTCAAAATATTAAGTTTACTAAATTGAGAGATTCTGTGTATTTTTTGGATGGTAATATTTTAGAAGAAGATTTAGAAAATCATATTTATGTTGCAAGCATTAAAGGTGGTATGTTTAATAGCAATTACGCTTATGTTGTTATGCAATTAGAAAATGATGAACTTTCTGTAGCAATATATGCTGTAGAAGGATTAATAAATCAACACACAAGTGAAAATGTTTTGGAAAAACTGTTGTATACATTAAAGGATCAATATGAAAAAGAAAAATAATTTAGACCAGACGCAAGAGCTGTTTATTAAAAAAAGACATAAAGGAAAAAAATTGATAATTGTATTGCTTATTCTTGTATTAGCTTTTCTAGTTTGGGTTTTTTATCCTGAAAAAGTCGATGAAGAAGTTGAAGCAACAAAAAGTTATAATTCAGCAATTGAAATTTATAATGAAATGGTTGGCGAATACAATGAAGTCGCAGAAAAAGCCTATTTAGAGAATTTAGATAATTTTGTGATTCAGGCAGATAAATTGCCTTTAGAAGACACAGATTATGATAGTGTACTAGATAGTGTGAGTGAAGGAAATAATTTGAAAAAAATTGAAGAAGATACTAAAACAGTTCTACTGATGAAAGATGTTTTGGCTGATAATATAGAAGTTGTAAAAAAATTAATCAACCCTTCTGAAAATTGGGTAAAAGATAAATTGAGTAATATTTCATCAATAAAGGAAATTGCATCTGTAACAGAAGAGAATGATCCAAATGGGTTATTGAATAAAGAGGGAGGGTATTCATCAGCCACATATTTTACAATTGAAAATGTATGCGAAGATGCGGATCCAATTTTAAAAGGGACAGATGGCGGTGGATGTATTGAGGTATACAGAACGCTTGATGATGCTGAGGCAAGAATTGATTATTTAAAAGAATTTGATAATTCTTATTTATATACAGGCGCATATGCGCTAATTGGAACAATAGTTGTTAGAATTACTTATGTCTTAGATAACACTGCGCAATATGATATGATAGATCAAATTTTTAAAGAATTTTCTAAAATATAGAGCATGAAAATATAAAGAATGAACAAAAGTTCGATAATTAGTTCGAAAAAATAATACAAATACAAAAAAATCGCTATTTCTAGCGATTTTTGAGTTTTTAAGTGGTGGGGACGATGGGACTTGAACCCACACGGTGTTGCCACCACCGGATTTTAAGTCCGATGCGTCTGCCGATTCCGCCACATCCCCATATCCCTTATAAGTGGAGGTGCCTGCCGGGGTCGAACCGGCGCTCGCAGAGTTGCAGTCTGCTGCCTTACCACTTGGCTAAGGCACCATATTGGTTAGTACTTTATTAGTATACCAAAACTACAATATAATGCAAGAAGAAAATTAAAAAATTTAACAAAGTTATTTCTAAGTTGTGATATTCCGTTACAATAGTGATAGTTTCATTTTTCAATAAATTAACAAAGCTGTTATATAGTGAAACATGTAGGAAAGGAATGTTATTAAAAATGAATATTACAGTATATTTAGGAGCTTCCTCAGGAAACGATGATAAATTTCAAATTGCTATTAGAGAATTAGGAAACTGGATTGGTGAAAATGGACATACTTTAGTCTATGGTGGATCAAAAGCTGGTTTGATGGGTGATTTAGCAGAGAGTGTATTGTTGAGTGGTGGAAAAGTCATTGGGGTTGAACCTCAATTCTTTATTGATGCTGGATTTGAATATAACGATATTACTGAATTAATTGTGACTCATGATATGAGTGAAAGAAAAGCAAAGATGATTGAACTTGGAAATGCTTTTATTACTTTTCCGGGTGGAAGTGGAACATTAGAAGAAATCAGTGAGGTGATTTCTAAAGTAATGTTAGGACATATGAAGGAACCAGTCATGATTTATAATCTAGATGGGTATTACAATGATTTAAAGAATTTGTTTATGCATATGGTTGAGAAAGGTCTATGTGATAAAAAAATATTTGAAAAAATAAAGTTTGTTGAAAACTTAGAAGAAATTAAGAAACTGCTTAACGCATAGTTGTGTTGTGAGATAAAATAGATGTAGTGAGGGCTTTAGAATGATAGATAAAATGACGTTAGCAGAGCTGAAAAGAATTATTAATGATAGTGAAGCAGCTGAATTACATGAGTATATTGAAGAAGTAAATGCTATAGACATTGCTGTCATATCTGAAGATCTGGATGATAGAGAATTATGGCGTCTTTGTCAGTTATTGCAGGATGATGATCTTGCGAAAGTATTGGAGCAGGCAAGTGATACTCAAAGAACACGTATTGCTGAAAATATTACAAATGATGAATTGATTGAAGTGTTTGGCTACATGCAGAAGGATGATATTGCCGATTTGATTGGTGATATGAAATACGTGCAGAAAAGGGCATTACTCAATCAAATGATGGAAGATGACCGTAAGATCATCCGTACATTATTGAACTATCCTGAAGACTCTGCGGGTGGTATTATGACCACTGCATATATTGCATTAGATGAGAAATTAACTGTCGAACAGGGGATGCGTCGCATTCGTCAGATTGCGAATAAATCAGAAGTCATTGAAACAATCTATATTGTTGATCATTCTCAATCACTTGTTGGTGTTGCAAACTTAAGAGATTTTCTGACAGCGAAAAAAGATGACTTGCTGAAAGATATCATGAAGTTGAATCCAATCTATGTACATCCAGAAGATGATCAGGAATATGCTGCAAAGCTTGTTAGTAAATATGACTTGAATGCTATTCCTGTTGTAAATAATAGAGGTTCTATTCTAGGTATTATTACAGTCGATGATATTATTGATGTTATCGTGCAGGAATATAACGAAGATATTCTTGAATTGGGTGGTGTTTCAAGTGAAGAAAACCTGAATACAACATTATGGGATTCCATTCGTCTGCGTTTACCTTGGCTTCTTGTGAATTTATTGACTGCTTTTGTTGCGAGTATGACAGTCAAAGCATTTGAAGGTACGATTGCAAAAGTTGTAGCTTTATCTGCGACAATGACAATTGTTACGGGAATGGGTGGTAATGCTGGTTCTCAGACACAGTCTATTCTTGTACGACAATTATCACAGGATGATGTATCTTTAAGAAAGTATGCGAAGTCATTTATCAAAGAAATCATGCTAGGTGTTGTTGATGGTGCAATCAATGGATTGATTACTGGAATTATTGTTTCTGTCATCTATCATAATATCTATCTTGGATTGATTATCTTTATTGCAATGATTGGAAATCTTGTTGTTGCGGGTGTGTTTGGCTTCCTTGTTCCTGTTGCTTTAAAAAGACTGGGCGCTGATCCAGCAGTATCTTCATCCATCTTTATTACAACAGCAACAGATGTTTTGGGATTCTTTATCTTTTTAGGACTGGCACAGCTGTTCCTGCCATTATTAATGTAAAAAAAGCCTGGGATTGCCAGGCTTTTATAATGCAAGGATGTTTCTGATTGTTTCTGTATCGTACATGTAGAATTTTAATGGTTCTACAGAATCAATCACTTCGTCTTTATTGCTGAAGTAAGATACGATTTGATTCATTTCCTGTTCGTATTGAGGATTGATCTGAATTGGCATGTTATGTGCTACGGCATCAAAATACAAGAAGATCAAAGTCCACATGATTTCCTGACAGCTGTCTTCAATCCAAAAGTCACTGTCTTTGAATGGTGGAACATATTGATGCAGCAGCTGTTTGATGATTTGTAGACCATCATTAGAACTCAGCCAGATATCTGTATACGAATAATCAAACTGGCTCATGAATTCTTCGTTGAAATAATCAAAGGCATCACCCTGAATAATTGTTAAAGGAATATCCTGAGGAAACTGAGGATAGATAAAACGCTTAAACATTGCAATGACTTCTTCAGATTTCTCTACACATGTAATTTCTGTAACGTTTGGATTTGCCATTGCCATATAGATGAAATATCCAATCCCTAAACCAAATGTAAGTACTTTTCCATGTGCTTTTTCTGCACAGATGTTATTTGTTGCAGCTTCAGATGGTGCATCAATCATCCAGTCCTGATCATCCTGATAGAGATAGATAGCTTCGAAACTGCTATCCATTGCTCTTAGTTTCATCCAGTCATTGAGTTCTCGGTTGGGATCTTTTTGAATAGCGTCTACGTTAAAGAGTTCTCTTCCTGTTACTTTATTCTTTTCATAGGAGAAATGCGCATCACGGATGAGATCTAAAGATACATTTGCGTGATATGGACTCTTTTCCCATTCTTTCTTTGATAAGAACAGGGAAGGCCAGTTTTCTTCCTCTTGTAAGAATTCTGCGAATCCTGCATCTCTCATTTCTTTCTGTACTGCTTTTTCTTCTGCTTTTGTGACGTGCAGACCGACAAATTCATTTTTTGTATCATTGTAGATGTTATATCTGCAGCGGTCTAAAAAGTCTTCGATTTCTTTTGTTAATTTGATTTCCATGCATCCATTATACATATTCAGCCATAAAAGAAAAACAAGATCTTAAGAGATCTTGTCATTCATGACGCAATGCTTCAATTGGATCAAGATTTGCTGCTTTATAGCTTGGCAGTAAACCAAAGATGATGCCAATTGCCATGGAGAATAGAACAGATAATAGAGAAGCTGGAACACTAATGGATACTGGAGTACCGTTTAACATGGATATCAGCTGCGCTAGGCCGATTCCGGTAAATACACCAACAATACCACCAATGGAAGTTAATACAACGGCTTCTGTCAAGAATTGAGACATGATTGCTTTCTTTCTAGCACCAATGGCTTTCTTTAAGCCAATTTCTCCTGTTCTTTCCGTAACTGTAACAAGCATAATATTCATAACGCCAATACCACCAACAAGTAATGAAATACCAGCAATCCAGATTAGCATCGCATTTGTTGACTGTGATAGAGACTGGATGTCTTTTGCCTGCTTGAGCAAGTCTTGTGCCTTGTATTGAATGCTGGATGAAGAAACATATGTATTTAAGATGTTTGCGGCTTCTTTTCCAACAGATGTCATATTGGAAGTTGCATCAACTTTTAATATTGCATTCTGTGGTTCATCAAACTGATAGAAAATAGGCCATGATTCTGATGGTACATATACTTTTGAACCTGAAGATTGATTGTATGTCCAATAGTCATCGATACTGTCCATAGATGGTTCAAACTTTTCTTTATCTGCACATACACCAACAATTGTGAATGGTATATTTTTGATTTCGATTGTCTTGCCAATTGGATCTGTTTCTCCAAAGAGAAGCTGTGCACTCGTCTCATCTAATACCGCAACTTGTGCATAGTGCTTGTTATCTGCATCTGTAATGCCTCTTCCTTTTTTGATGGTTAGTCCTGCAATAGAGAAATAATCCTGTTGAACACCAAGAATATATCCACCATCCAGTGAAGTATTATTACGGTAGATTGTCTGATAATTCTGCCTGGAACGATACAGCGTAGCACCTTCAACGTGATCAATTGATCTTAAAGATTCTAGTGTTTCTTCAGAAACAACTGGAATTCCACCTGGTAAACCGGAATCAAAGGAGTATTCCCAATCATCCTGGTATAAAGACACTTTCACTGTGTTATCTCCAGAACCAATCAGATTCTTTTCAATCTGATCATTTGTTCCTTTGATAGTAGAAACAATAGCGATAATGGAAGCAATACCAATAATAATTCCTAGCATTGTCAAGAAGGAACGCATTTTGTGTGCGAAGATTCCACGGAATGATAAACGAATATTTTCAATCATAATGCCTCCTGTGAAGAATTCTTTGTCTTGATTCCTTCTTTTGCGTTTTTACTGTAAGCAAATGCAATGTAGTCTGTATCGGAAAGACCATCTTTGATTTCAATCGTATCTCCCCAGACAATCTTGCCAATTGTTACGTATTGTTTCTTCAGCTTTCCATGATCATCTTTAAATACATAGTATTTATTTCCATCTTGTCTGACATATGCTTTTGACAGCCAGATGGAACTTGTTGTATCGGCTGCATCAGTGCTGAGAGTCAATTCTAGGTATTCACCTAACTGTAGAGATGTGGAATCTTCTACATATGCTTCGAATCCATAGTAGCTGACGTTTGGATTGCCAGAGCCGTTATAGTAATTGTTTCCAGAGGCAGGGACAGTATCAATACTGTCGATCGTAGCAGTAATTGTATTGCCGCTTGTCCAGCTGTAACCTGAAATCGTATCGCCTGTTTTAATCTGATCAAGCATTAATTCACTGACAGTTCCCTGGATGTATGTTCCTTGTCCACCAGCAACTTCTAAGAATGCACTGCCATCTTGCGGAGGATTGGATACATCGCCAACTTTACGCACAACACCATTTCTTTTTGCACGTACAACACCATCACTTAACAGCTCCTTGCTTTCATTTAAGGAAAGCTGTGCTTTTCTTAAATCCAGATCAAGTGTTTTGAGCTGGTATTTTTTATCACGGATTGCTTTTGCGAGTTCAACCTGCGTATAGCCATTTGGATCAAATTCCGGCTCCTGTTCGATTTCTTGTTCGATTTCTTCGTATCTTTGTTCTTCTTTTGTATGAGAAATCACAGAATACATGTCACCTTCATTCATAGATTGCGTGGATGCAAACTTATCACTGCGAACAAGCCAGGAAGAATCAACTTCCCATTCATCTGCATCATTTTTTGCATATACATCAAATCTGAAGTATTGATTCTGATCTGCGTTGTCTAAAAAGAGTTTTCCATAAACAATACCATTGTCTGTATTTTCACTTT
Source organism: uncultured Bulleidia sp. (assembly GCA_934725105.1). Taxonomy (GTDB): domain Bacteria; phylum Bacillota_I; class Bacilli_A; order Erysipelotrichales; family Erysipelotrichaceae; genus Bulleidia. Next base: position 8,222 of record CAKVBD010000047.1, read on the forward strand.
CTTCACAAAGCTTGAAGACATATGGATTCTTTTTGGTGCCTGCTAAATTGATTTCTTCAGCAGGGATTGGCTGGGAATCATTGATGTATTCCACCGCATCTTTTGCATCATATGCATTTGTTGAACCATCTGTATATGTATAAGCAATCCAGTACCAGCATGCTTTTCCATATTCTTTAGAAATTCTTTCTTCCTGCCACAATGATGGTTCATCCATTGGGCCTTTTTCAGGTGCAATATTTTCAGAAAAATCATCACTGTCTGTAGAAGCATAATAAATCTTATAGGAAGCAATATTCTTTTCTGCCTGTGAAAGAGAAAGAATATATGGAGAGAATCCATTTTCATCTTTTTCAGGAATGGAAGGTAGAGGTACAGGTTTTGGATCAGGTGCTTCTGTTGGTTCAGGCATTGGTGTTGCATCAGGGATAGGTGTTGTATTTAACAGCTTTTTTAATTCGTGTTCTGCAAGTGTAATCGCATTTTGTGTTTTTTCAACTTCTAATTGATTAGAGTCTACAGAACTTTGTAATGTGGTTAAGTCATAAGATAATAGTGGATCACCTTTGCTGACTTGCTGACCTTCTGAAACAAATATCTGCGTAATTGTTTTAGAGGCATCATAGAAGATTGACTGTGTATCACTGTTGGATACAAATCCTGTTGAAGTAGAAGGGCTATCCCAGTAGCCTGTATTTAGTGAAGCAACGGAATTGACTTCAATCGTATTTGTTGAATCCATGTAGATCTTGACACCAACGATTGTTCCGATGGCAACGGCACATACAGATGTGATAATGACTCCTTTTTTTACAGAAGGTTTCATATTGTTCCTCCTTGCTTATTTTCAATAATTTCACCATCAATGATATGAAGTGTCTTTTTTGCATGGGATGCAACATTTGCATCATGCGTAATCATAATGATCGTAACACCTTCATCATTTAATGATTGAAATAATTCCATGACCTGTTTTCCGCTTGCCTGATCTAATGCACCTGTTGGTTCATCCGCAAGCAGAATTTTAGGATGATTGATAATTGCGCGAGCAATCGCAACTCGTTGTTTCTGACCACCAGATAACTGGTTTGGTTTAAAGGAAACTCTATCTCCAAGACCAACTTTATTCAATGCATCTTGTGCTCTCTCTTTTCTTTCTTCTTTGCTGACACCTGCATAAATCAAAGGGAGTGCAACGTTTTCCTGTGCTGTTTCAGCACTGAGAAGATTGAAGTTCTGAAATACGAACCCAATCTTATGCAGACGCAGATCACTTAAAGCATTGTCATTCATTTTTGAAATATCTTCATTGTCAAAAAGATAAGTTCCATCACTCATACGATCAAGACAGCCAATGATGTTCATTAGTGTTGTTTTACCAGAGCCGCTAGGTCCCATGATTGCGATATAATCACCTTCATTTACCTGTAAACTGACATCTTTTAAAACAGGAACGATCATTGGTTCTTTTCCATAGTTTTTATAGATGTTCTTTAAATCAAGAAGCATACGTTTCACCATCCGTTTCCATCTGGTATTCTGTTGTTGTTTTCATGCCTTCCTTATAAGAATCATCTACCCATGCAATATAGTCATCTTTGCTTAAGCCAGACTTGATTTCTGTTGTATACATTTCATCATCTGTTTCACCAAGTTCAACTTTTCTTTTCTTCAGCTTTTCATTTTCAGAAACCCATACATATGGATCACCATTATCATCATAGGCAATAAAGCTAGAATCCAGCCAGATACCTTGTTTAACACTGGATTGACCATTATCTGGTTCAATATATACATGCTGCCCGAGCATTAGACCATCATTGTTATCTAAAGTGACATAGAAAGGGTATTTAGAAGCAGATTCTCCAGAATCAGATCCATAGTAGTAATTGTTATTATCTGTCTGTGGTTCTGTTTCTACTTTTGTGACAGTTCCTTTATAAATCTGATCTTCATTGATTCTGCTTCTAACAATAACAGAACTTCCTTCAGAAATAGATCCCATTTCACTGATTGTACCTTTGACTCTGAATTCACCTGTCTGTGTAATAGAAATCAATGGTTTTGTATTTCCATTCTGGTCTGTTCCGCCATCTCTGTTAACTTCTTTAATGATGCCGTCAATTGTGGCAGTGACTGTGGAAGTTTCAATCTGCTTGTTTAATTGATCGATTTCTGTCTGTGTGGACTTGATTGTATTCTGTGCCTGACGGATCGCATAGTTTGCATCATTGATACGCGCCTGAATTTCAACTTTGTCACCACCATTATTGATTTCTGTTTTGTAATCAGCAATGGTATTGTTCTGTGCTTCAATTTCGTTGTTTTGTGCTTCGATATCTAATTTCTTCTGTGCAATGGAATTAGAAGCTTCTGTTGTGTCGTAAGAGAAGAGCTTGTCTCCTTTTTTGACTTGTTGGCCTGCTTCTACATATACATCCGCAATTGTTTTAGAACTATCTTGGTTGATATCTAATGTTTCCTGAGATTCTACAACACCGGAATAGCGATTTTCTGTGTAGGAAGAACCAGTAACAGTGGATACTTTTTGAACATAGATCGTTTCACTGCTGGAACCTGTTTGAAAGGCGTGGAGTAAAAAATAAATGCCAACAGCGGCAATCATAATACATACCGATACAATGATCGTGATTCTGGTCTTTTTTTTCATAATTATTCTCCTGCATTTTTACAAAATTATTATCTGTTATCTATGTTTAAATTGCACGTCTATTAATATAAAATTAATAATTTTTCAAAAATGCTGAAGTGTATATTTCTTTTTGTATGGATTTTGGTAGAATATTCGAGATTGAAAGGGGATTATATGACGTTTGCGTTGATTTTATTTGCTGGAATGTACGTGTGTCTACTGGCACTTCCAGATTATCGATATATTACAGCGTTAGTAACTGCATGTATTTTTGTGGTAACAGGAATATTGCCTGTTTCAAAAGTGTTCTTTGCGGTTGACTGGAATATCATTTTAATGCTTTCAGGTATCATGATTGTTGTGGAATTGTTTATTGAAAGCAACATGTCTATGAGAATGGCTGAAAAGTTATTGAAGATTGTTCCAAATGTAAAGTGGGCAGTTGTTGCCTTATCTTTATTTGCAGGAGTAGTCAGTGCATTTGTAGATAATGTTGCGACTGTCTTGATGGTTGCACCAATTGGATTGGAAGTATGTAGAAAACTGGATACAAATCCAGTACCTGTCATTATTTCTATTGCGGTATCAAGTAACCTGCAGGGTGCAGCAACACTTGTTGGAGATACGACAAGTATTCTTCTAGGTGCTGCAGCAAATATGAGTTTTAATGATTTCTTTGTGTTTTTAGGAAGACCATCGATCTGTCTGCCTACAGAAGTTGGGGCGTTGATGACAATTCCTATTCTTCTATATATTTTTAGAAAAAACAGTGATCCGGTACATCAGGAAGTCACAACTGTTGTAGAAGATCATGTTCCATCTGTATTGATGGTTGGTGTTGTGCTGTCTTTGATTTTTGCCAGCCAGTTTCCAGATAAGCCAGCAATTACAAATGGTTTGATCTGTATGGCATTTGCGGTTATTGGATGTATATATGAAAGTATCCGTCAAAAGAGTACAGCATTCCTTGTAGAAATCTTTAAAGAAAAATTTGATTATCAGACATTACTATTATTAGCTGGTTTGTTTATTGTTATCGCCGGTATTACAGAAGCAGGTGTAATTGACGCGATTGCTGAAGCGTTTGTTAAGGTTGGTGGAAATTCCTTGTTTGGCATGTATACGTTAATCGTATTTGCTTCTGTCGTAATAAGTGCATTTGTGGATAATATTCCATATGTTGCGACAATGCTTCCTGTTGTCAGTGGTATTGCATCATCCATGGGTGTAGAACCATATCTTCTGTATTTTGGATTATTGATTGGAGCTACGCTTGGTGGAAACTTGACACCAGTAGGAGCATCCGCAAATATCACAGGTATTGGTATTCTTCAAAAAGAAGGATATGAAGTCAGTACAAAAGATTTTATGAGAATTGGTGTTCCATTTACTTTAGTAGCAGTGTTATCTGGCTATATTGTTAACTGGATTTTCTGGTCTTAGAAAAATGAGCAAAATTTGCTCATTTTTTTTTAACGCGTATTTATGCAGAAAATAGAACTTTGGAAAATGAATGTAAAAAATAATTGAAAATAAAACTATACAAATAAAATATATTTGCTATAATAAACAAGCGCCAAGGGTTTGGTTAAAAAGAATGAAAAAAATGTTTAAAAAAACACTTGCATTCTTCAAAAAAGTTTGGTATATTATTTAGGCACTGTTCAGTGTAAACGCGCCGGTAGCTCAACTGGATAGAGCATTTGACTACGAATCAAAAGGTTACGAGTTCGACTCTTGTCCGGCGCACCATATTCATCGGGATGTAGCACAGCTTGGTAGTGCACTTGATTTGGGATCAAGGGGTCACAGGTTCGAATCCTGCCATCCCGACCATGTTATGGCGAGGTAGCTCAGTTGGCTAGAGCGGTCGGTTCATACCCGGAAGATCGTGAGTTCGAGTCTCACCCTCGCTACCATAACTTTTGAGAAAAGCTCAAACTTGGACCCTTAGCTCAGTTGGTCAGAGCTGTCGGCTCATAACCGACTGGTCGAAGGTTCGAGTCCTTCAGGGTCCACTTACATGGAGGAATACCCAAGTGGTTGAAGGGTCCGGTCTTGAAAACCGGTAGGTCGGGCAACCGGCGCCTGGGTTCGAATCCCAGTTCCTCCGCTTTTCTCAAAAAATATCTTGTCGCGAGGTAGAGCAGCCTGGTAGCTCGTCGGGCCCATAACCCGGAGGTCGTTGGTTCAAATCCTTCCCTCGCAACCAATGGTCCTGTAGCTCAGTCGGTAGAGCAAAGGACTGAAAATCCTTGTGTCGGCAGTTCGATTCTGCCTGGGACCACCATTG
>CAKVBD010000048.1 GCA_934725105.1 uncultured Bulleidia sp.
ATATAACGGATTCGTAGCCAGTTCTCGAATAAAATCCTCATACTCATCAAATGAATGTATTTCTTGGATCATTTTATACATCTCCTCTCCACAAAACCTGAATTTATCAGTGAACCACTTGATAGCGCACTCTAATATATGAGTTATTTAGAACCGTGCAATCAATGAGTTTCAATACACCCAGTTCAGATAATTCATTCTCTGAAATAATGGAACTGCCGTCTATTAAAGAAACGGTTTCTTTGCCGCCAATCAGCACCGGGGCCACAACGACATCAACATAATCAAACAACTTTTCTCGAAGGAACAGTCCGTTCACGGTTCCGCCGCTTTGAATCGTCAATCTTTCGCATCCATAGGATGACTTCAATTCACGAAGCGCATCTTTCAACGACAGCTCTTCCTGAAAAATGATATGAAGATTGTTTTCCCTAATGTTATAAGCTGGATGATTTTTATTCGATGTAATCAGCACAAACACCTTGGATTTCTTGCAGAAATAAGTTACGCCATGCTCGGTCAAATGGTGGTTATCCAATAAAACAAACGAAACGGGAGTCTTATCGGAAAATGGCTTTTGGTTTACGCCCATCTTCTCCTGCACGCGCCCGGTGTTAAAAGACCAAAGGTCGGTTGTCTGCTCGATCTCATAATACTGGGGCAGTCCCTCCTTTAACCCGTTTATCTTAGGAAAATCCTTATCTACATCTAAATCATCCGATGCACCCGGACTTATCTTTCCGTCTAAAGACATAAGCATAAATAGAGTCGTTATTGGTCTATCCATAATAGGCCTCCTTAAATCCCGATTTATCAATCTATCTCTGTATTCAAATTATGTCACAGCTTCTATGAACGATTCAACCATAACTGTGGAATACAAAAAAACGCAGTGTTTCCACTACGTTCTATCATTCACTTTGTTGCACTGTCTGTCGCAATAACAGATTCAATCTGCTTCATTAATGCATCATAATTTTCCTTGTTATCAACACCACCAAGTAATGGATCACCAATAATCTTGCCATTTCTATCTACAAGAATTGTAGTAGGGAATGCCATGATATTAGATGCATACTGACCAACATCACAAGAAGAATCAATTGAAAGATTACGATACTTTGCACCCTGCTGTTCTAAAACTTTCTTAGCATCTTTGATGGCAGATCCACTTCCATTAAATGTATCTGTATTGATACCAACAACTTCTCCACCCTTTGCCTTGATTGCTTCATTCAATTCATTCAACTTTGGAAGTTCTTCAACACAAGGCTTGCATCCAGTAAACCAGAAATTCAAAACTGTTACTGCATTCTTAGAAAAAAGACTCTCATCTACTTTATTACCATCAAAATCTACACCAGATAAATCCGCAAATGAACTTTCACTAGAACTTTCTTCACTAGATGCAGATGTACTCTGCTTGCTTTCAAGTTCAGCAATCTTCTTTTCAATTTCACGGATCTTTTCAAGATCTTCCGTTAATGTTTTATATTCTTCTTCTGTAAATTCATCTTTGTTTCCTTCTACTGCAGATGCTAAATATTCAGCATAATCTGCACTAGGATCTGCATTTCCCTTGTTCATCATCATAAATGCCTTATCCCATGCATCTTTATGATCTGCAAACAACTGATTTTCCTCTTGATAGAGATCATTCAATGCAGGATCCGTTTCTCCTGTTGTTTCAGAAGTAGATGATGACTGTGTATTATTAGCAGTACTGTTTGTTTTTGTGGAACAAGCTGTAAGTGCTAATACTGCACTTAAAGTAACGATTTTAAAAATGTTTTTTGATAAATTCATGTTTTTATTTCTCCTTTAACTTATTTTTATCTTTTGATACATCTTTTCCCATAAATTGATAATGGATTGCATTTTTTGGACACACTTTCATGCATGCCCCACATCGAATACATTCCGGATGATTTGGTGTCTTCAATACATTCACATCCATCTTACATGCTTTTGTACACTGCTGACATCCAACACACTTATCATGTTCAACCTGAATACTAAGCAATGACACTTTATTAAATAAAGAATAAATTGCCCCAAGTGGACAGATCCACTTACAGAATGGACGATAGAATAGAATACTCAACACAATCACACTCACAAGAATCACACTCTTAAATGTAAATAATTTTCCAAGAGCAGAACGAATTGCCGCATTTCCAAGTGATAAAGGAATTGCCCCTTCCAATACACCTTGTGGACAAATATATTTACAGAAGAATGGATCACCCATACCAATAGAGTTTGTCATCAACATTGGCAGAAGAATCACAAACACTACAAGGATAACATATTTGAGATATCGCAATGCCTTAAGTTTTTCTGTAGAAAATTTCTTTGTTGGAATCTTATGCAGTAAATCCTGAAACCATCCAAATGGGCAAAGGAATCCACAGATAAATCTACTAAGCATTACACCAAGAAGAATAAAGAAGCCTGTAATGTAGTATGCAAATTTGAAATGGGATGACCCGACAACAGCTTGAAACGCCCCAATTGGACATGCACCACTCGCTGCAGGACATGAGTAACAGTTTAATCCAGGAACACATATCTTCTTTCCATTCCCCTGATATATTTTCCCTTTGAAAAAATTAAGAAGATGAATATTTGTCAATAATGTCGCGATTCCCTGTATCCACCCACGGAATTGCGCTATTTTTTTTGATATCATTGTATTTTTCTTATCCAATTCCAACACACTCCAGACATATTTTAATTGCTTTATTCAGCACAACATCAACTTCACCTCTAAAAACCCCATATGTAATCATCATTACACCTGTAATCAATAATACAATTTGTATTGTTTTCTTACTTTTCAAGATATTCATGCTCCTTTCACTTTTCATTGACCTATTATGTTATACACTAGAGGGTGTAAAATTTCTGTTAAGCAAATGGAGAAAATATTTTGAGATTACTAATTGTAGAAGATGAAAAAGAATTATGCGATACAGTAGCGAAAAGTCTGTATCGCTCAGGATATGAAGTAGATACCTGTTACGATGGCAATGAAGCATTAGATTATATTTTTTCAGAAGATTATGATTTGATTGTACTGGATCTAAATCTCCCTGGAAAAGACGGCATGGATATTTTAAGAGAACTTAGAGAAACAAATGAAGAAACAAAAGTTCTCATTTTATCCGCAAGAAGTCAGATTGCGGATAAAGTGGAAGGCTTAGATGCTGGTGCAAATGACTACCTGGAAAAACCATTTCATTTACAGGAGCTCGAAGCGCGCATTCGCAGCCTGACAAGACGGAAGTTTGTTCAAAAAGATGTGTGCCTGCATTGTGGCGAAATTAAATTCAATACAAAAAAACGTGAAGCATCCGCAAAAGAACAATTTGTTCCCTTAACAAGAAAAGAAAATGGTATTTTAGAATACCTGCTTCTCAATCAAGGTAGACCCGTCAGTCAAGAAGAACTCATTGAACATGTATGGGATGCATCAGTAGATAGTTTCAGTGGTTCCATCCGAGTGCATGTATCCTCTCTTAGAAAAAAACTAAAAGCAATTCTTGGCTATGATCCAATTATTAATAAGATTGGTGAAGGTTATACAATCGTGGAGAAAAAACAATGAAAAAACTATCCCTACAATGGAGACTAACTATCATAACAACAGTATTTATCGCATTGATCTGTGGGTGCCTTACAATGTTTATTTATCAAAATGGCGTCTACTACATGGATGATCTACAGAATACAGTAGAAGGCAGTACAGATAAAAACTCAAACAATCTTTACATCAGCATTCCAGATGACGTATGGGATGATTTCGCAAACAACTTTTCCATTCAGGTAAACAACAATAAAACAGACTACAGAAATAAAAGTCTACTGTTTTCAACAGTATTATCACTATTTGGTGGTGTTGTTACATATTTCATCAGTGGAAGAGCACTTCAGCCACTTGCTGATTTTTCAAAGAAGATTGAACAAGTCCAGGCACAGAATCTATCCGATTCTAGAATTGAAGAAAACAAAGTCAAAGAACTCAATCAACTCAGTGTTTCCTATAATAAGATGCTAGATCGACTGTCTGAAGCCTTTGAAGTACAAAGACAATTCACAGCCAATGCTGCACATGAACTACGCACACCCCTTGCTTTAATGCAGGTACAGCTAGATTCCTACCATTCTACAAAGCATCCAGACAATGACGCTTCCACAAACCAAACAATACAAATGGTTACGGAACAAAACGAACGTCTTACAAAAATGGTAAAAACACTGCTAGATATGAGTGAGCTGCAAACTATCGCAAGAGATGAAACTATTGCATTGGATGACCTAATTGAAGAAGTACTTGTTGATCTAGAACCACTCGCACAAGAAAAAAACATTACACTCATCAATGAATGTAATGCTGTCACATTATCTGGCAGTGATATTCTCATCTATCGACTTGTCTATAACTTAGTAGAAAATGCAATCAAATACAATCGCATCAATGGTTCTGTAACTGTTAAAGCATTTGCAAAAGATAAACACATTTATTTAACTGTCGCAGATACAGGAAATGGCATTCCAAAAGACTTAAGAGAAAGAGTATTTGAACCATTCTTTCGCTTAGATAAATCAAGAAGCAGAGAACTAGGTGGTGTTGGACTTGGTCTAGCACTTGTACATGAAATCGTCAGAGTACATGATGGCAGTATTCAGGTCAAAGATAATCCTGCTGGTGGTACAATCTTCGAAGTTATTTTCTAGCAAAACCTGTTTTATATGACAGGTTTTCTTTTAACAAAAATACAAACCTGTCTACGCACCACTACCTTCAAAAAATATGCATGGTAATATTTATATAGAAAGTACATATTCATAAGAGATCATTCATATGACAAATATCAATGCAATTCCTGAAATTGGAGGAAAATTACGCAAAAATATACTACGACTGCCAACAGCAGTATCCCAGGCAAGCGGCATTATCATCAATGGTCGTAAAATTAGAAGTTTTGTTTTCACAACAGACTTGGCAATCATTCGCAATTGTGATGCAGATGCAGTATTTGCGGTATATCCATTTACACCCCAGCAATCTATCAGCGATGCCATCATTAAAGCATCCTATATTCCTGTATTCTGTGGTGTTGGCGGAGGTACCACAAAAGGACTTCGCACTGTTTCCTTAGCAAAAGATGTTGAATGTCAGGGTGCAATGGGTGTTGTTTTAAATGCACCTATTTCTGATTTAAATTTATTAGCTGTTTCTAAAGCTGTCGATATTCCAGTCATTATCACAATCACAAAAGAAGATACTGATATCCGTGCACGCTTAGATGCTGGTGCGTCCATTTTAAATGTTGCCTGTGGAACAAAAACACCTGATGTTGTTAAGAAAATACGCGCTTCTTATCCAAACGTACCAATCATTGCAACAGGTGGAAAAACAAACGAAACAGTACAGGCAGTGATAGAAGCAGGTGCCAATGCAATAACCTATACACCACCATCTACGCAAGAACTATTCAAACAAGTCATGATTGGATATCGAGAGGAATAAAAAAGATCGTACATATCGCACGATCTTTTTTATAGATTAATTTATATGTTCTACAACAGAAGCAATATAAGCTGAGAAATCTTCAGCAATAGCCTGTGTAACGTCATCAACTTCTTCCGTTGTTAATGCTTCATTCTTTACACCAGCAGCCATATTAGAAATCACTGAGAAACCTAACAGTTTCATTGAGCAATGCGCTGCAGTTAAAGCTTCTGTAACTGTAGACATACCAACAGAATCTCCACCCAGTACCTGTACTGCATGAATTTCTGCAGGTGTTTCAAACTGTGGACCAGGCATATAGAAATATACACCTTCATGGAAAGTAAGCTTACTGTCCTTTGCAAGATCTAATGCCATTTCTCTTAAAGACTTTGTATACATGTCACTGACATCAAAGAATCTTGGTCCAAAATCTTCGCAGTTAGGACCTCTTAAAGGAGAAGCACCATTCATCTTGATGTGATCTTTAATTACCATGATATCTCCAGGCTTATAAGAAGGATTTGCACCACCAGCAGCATTTGTAAGAATTAATGTTTTAACACCCATCAATTTCATAACTCTAACTGGCAGAACCAACTGTTCAAAATCATAGCCTTCATAATAATGGAATCTTCCAGACATACACATTACATGTTTTCCACCAATCTTACCAAAAATCATTTTTCCAGCATGAGATGATACCGTTGAAGTCAAGAAATTAGGAATAGATGAATATGGAACTTCAATTGGATCTTCGATAGAAGCTGATAATGGTCCAAGTCCTGAACCTAATACAATACCAATTTCAGGTACATAAGGAACAAGTTCCTTCAAATAATCTGCCGCTTTTCCGCAGTATTCTTTATCGTATTTCATACGTTTTCTTTTCTCACTTTCTTATTTTTTCTAGCAGATGAAATCACCATTGCTAAAATTGTTCCAATATATGGAATTGCATTTGTTAACTGGCTCTTTACAACCGACTGTAATACAATTCCCAATCCCTGGCATGCACCAAAGAAGAGAGATGTAAATATTACTGTGATTGGATGATTCATTCCCATGGAAGCTGCAGCCATTGCCATAAATCCACGACCACTCGTCATATTTTCAGCAAACAGCGTAACATTCCCCATCGCAAGACACACACCGCCAAGTCCACATAAAGCACCAGAGAAAATAACCATTTTCATCTGTAAAGAAGTACCTTTTGTACCTAAAGATTCAGCAGCTTCTTTATTAATACCTACTGCCTGACAATGGTATCCATTGACTGTCTTGTAAAGCCAGATATAAATTATGATTGCGATAACAAAGCATAGGTAATCTAAAATTGTCAATCCGCTTAATACTGTTCCTAAGAATGGCATTTTTTCAACACCAGGTATATTCACACGAATCATAGGAACAAGACGATCATCTTTTAAAGTTCCACGCAAGTTGAATATTTTATAAAGCATGAAACTTGTTAAACCGCCAATCAGAATATTTAATGCAGTACCAACAACCATATCTGCAGCTTTATATTTCACCTGAAGCAATGCTACAACAGCACCAACAAGCATTCCAGCTGCAATACCACCGATAATAGATAACAATACACTGCCCGTAAAGTAATTCACCGCAATTGATGTAAAGCATCCAATTAACATCTGTGCTTCTAGAGCGATATTAAAGATACCTACCTGAGAACAAACTGCACTTCCTAAAGCTACAAGTAGAATTGGAGAGGTTGATTGAATAATGGAATGGATAACCATTGCTATGTATTCGACATTCATGCTTCTACACCTCCCTTTCCTTCACCATGCTTCTTTTTATGTTTAAAGTTAATAACGATTTTTATAGAAACAAAGAGTGTAATACAACACTGAATAATTGTTGCGATTTCACTTGGAATAGACATAGATCTCTGTAATGTTGATCCACCAATTTGTAATCCACTTAAGAATACAGAGGAGATAAAAATTCCAACAGGATTCAAATCAGCAATCAATGCTGCCATCAAACCTGTCCATGCAAAGTTTGTTGATGTCAACATTCCATCAATAAATCTTCCAGAAACACCAAATGCATATGTACATCCAGCAATTGCTCCAATCGCGCCAGACAATGCCATTGTGATCATCATTACTTTCTTTTCTTTCACACCGCCATACTTTGCAAAATGAGGATTATAGCCTGTCATCTTAGATTCATATCCAAGAACTGTCTTCTTTTCATAGAAAATCATAAATACAGTCAAGAGAATTGCAATAATAAAACCAACATTCAATGTACTTCCTTTAAAGAATCTCATTAATTTGATACCTTCTCTAAATGAAGGTGTTTGAATAGCCATTGCATCACCAGCTGTATCCTTTAAAGGATATGTAACAAGATAGGAAGTAATGTTATTGGCAACATAGTTCAACATCAAAGAAATAATAATCAGGCTTGCACCAAACTTTCTTTGAATTACTGCTGGAATCAATGCATACAAAGCACCTGCAGCCATACCAGCAAGCCAGGCAACGATCATTACAAAAATTGCTGGACCAGGCATTTTCAATGCAACAATTGCTGAAACAATTGTTCCAGTTACCATCTGTCCCTCAACTCCAATATTGATATATCCAGCACGCCAGGACATTGCCGTAGCAAGTGCACAAATAATGACTGGTGTTGAACGAGTTAACGTTTCTGCTAAATAGTAAGGTTTAATGAATGCTTTTTGAAACATTGATGCATATACAATGATTGGATTTTCGCCACAAATCAAAATAACAATAGCACCAACAAGGAGGCCAAAGAAAGTTGCAACCAATGGTCCTTTTATATTGGACCATGCCTTGCATAGCAAAGATTTAAAATCAAGCTTCTTCATGCAATGTACCTCCCATCATCAAGATTCCAAGTTTCTTTTCAGAAACATTGCTGCGAGTAAATTCGCCAACAATTTTTCCCTCGTAAATTACATAAATACGATCAGAAAGCTTTAAAATTTCAGACAACTCAGAAGAAATCAACAATACACCTTCACCATTATTTCTCTTTGAAATTAAATGATTATGAATATATTCCATTGCACCAATATCTACACCTCTTGTAGGTTCTGCCGCAATCAATAATGGAGAATGTTGTTCAATTTCTCTAGCAACAATCAATTTCTGAATATTACCACCTGATAATTGACCAGCCTTTTGTGATAAGCTTTCGGCTTTCACGTTATAGTCAGTAATTATTCTTTGTGCAAATTCTTTTGCTGCCTGATTATTCAACAATCCATTTTTAGACAATTCTGATTTATACTGATGCGCCATCAGAGAAGTTTCAACCATGTCAGCTTCTTTTGCACATCCCCATAGATATCTATCTTCAGGAATACAAGCAATACCATCTGTACGAATTTCATTCACAGTTTCTTTAGAAATATCTTTTCCAGACAATGTTATCTTTCCATCATCAATATGCAATAAGCCAGTAATACAGCGAATCAATTCTGATTGACCATTTCCAGAAACACCTGCAATACCAACGATTTCATTCTGATCCACATGCATAGACAAACCATCTAGAATATTTTTACTTCCTTCACCATGTAAAACTGCATTTTCAACATTCAAAATACAATTACCAGGTTTCATTTCTTCAATAACGCTATTTTCTAGATGTCTACCCACCATTAAATAAGACATTTCTTCAATGGATGTATCTTGAATATCCATATCATTAATATACTTACCCGCACGCATAACAAGTACATGATCTGCAACTGTTTCAACTTCATTCAATTTATGTGTAATGATAATTAAAGATTTTCCCATCTCAGAAAGCTTCTTCATTGTTTTTAACAATTCATCAATTTCCTGAGGAGTAAGAACAGCAGTAGGTTCATCAAAAATGATAATATCTGCATTCTGATATAGAACCTTTAAAATTTCAACTCGCTGCTGAAGACCAATCGGAATTTCATCAATTGTTTTAGATGGGTCTACAGCTAAACCATATTTATCACAAAGTTCCTGTGTCTTTTTAAACGCTTCTTTACGATCAAAGAAAATTCGATTTTTTCTTGGTTCTCCACCATAAACAATATTTTCCGCAACTGTACGAGAATTCAATAACATAAAATGCTGCTGAACCATTCCAATATGATGCTGCATAGCTTCATGAGCAGATCTAATATTCACTTTTTCACCATGAAGATAGATTTCGCCTTCCGTTGCCTGCTCAAGCCCATACAGAATTTTCATCAAAGTAGATTTTCCTGCACCATTTTCACCAATTACCGCAAGTATTTCACCTTTATGAAGCTTCAAGGAGATATTATCATTTGCTTTTAAAGTTCCATACATCTTGGTAATGTTTCTCATTTCAAGAATTGGTTCTTTTTCCATAATCTATCCTTTCTCTATATCCTATAAAAGAGCCTTCCGGCTCTTTCACGGGAATAATCACATTATGTGTTTTTTACTTCTTAGAAGCGTTGTATGTATCTTCGTCTGGAATATTCTTGAGATCAATCTTTCCATCACGAATATCATCAACAATCTGCTTTAATGTAGCAATATCTTCATCACTTAATCTATCAGAACGAGGATTCTTGCTTTCATAGTTTACATGTACTGCACCAATTGCATTTTCCTTGATGCCCCAAACTTCATTATCTGTGTTCCATCCATTATAGTAATCATCAATAATCTGAATTACTGTATTATATGTATCTTTGATCTGAGATGATACTACCCATGGATTGCTTGGATCTGTTTTATCTGTATCCTGTCCGGATGTATAGAATTTCTTAGCCTGTGCTGCTTCGAATACACCAGCATCTCCACCAGCTGCTGCTGCGTTGATGAACTTAGCACCCTGTGCAAATTCCTGTTCAGCCAATGTCTTAGCCTTAGCTGGGTCATTATAAGAACCTACATAGTTGAATACGAATGTTGCTTCTGGATCCTGAGAAAGAACACCTTCCATAAATCCATAACGATATTTCCAGGAACCAGGACCTTCATTTACATGAACACCGCCATATACATGTCCATCACCATCAACTGTCAATGCTGCAAGTGCACCAATCAAATATGCACCTTCCTGTTCATTGTAAGAAATACATTTAATACGATCACTGTCAACTTCAGTATCAATTAAAGCAAAGTCTGTATCAGGGAATTCTTCACAGATCTGCATCATTGGGTCAGAAGATTCCCAACCGCCACCGATAATCAGATCGTAGCCTTCTTCAGCGTATGCACGAATGTTTTCACTAAATTCAGATGTATCAGAACATTCAACGTTAGATGCATCAAATCCATGATCTTCTGCACTCTTCTTTAAACCATCGATCATCTGTGTAAGGAAGGCGTTTGTTCCAACCTTATTTGTTACTAATGCAATTTTCTTTGTTTCTGTTGCATCAGTACCCTTTGATCCACTATCCTTGGATGATGAGCATCCAACAAGAGATGCTGCCATTGTTACAGCTAATGCTGCTTTTGCGAGTTTTTT
Organism: uncultured Bulleidia sp.; assembly: GCA_934725105.1. Taxonomy (GTDB): domain Bacteria; phylum Bacillota_I; class Bacilli_A; order Erysipelotrichales; family Erysipelotrichaceae; genus Bulleidia. Next base: position 11,015 of record CAKVBD010000048.1, read on the forward strand.
CATTTTTTTCTCCTTTGTGTTCGTAAGCGCTTAACTCATCTGCACTCAATATATTGTATAGTCAGTCAAAAGTCAACACAAAGCAATCATTTTTTTGACCGTTTATGTCGTTCTTGTTCATTCAGCAAGATTATCATTATACTTTTTGTCTATACAACACCTTCCCCCTTATCGCAAAATAAAAAAATGTTTTCTACAATAAGACCCTCAAATCGTAGAAAACACAATAGAATCAAGATCGTAGCAGAGATGTTAAGGCATCCCGTAGAGACGTATCGCCAATCCGAATACTTATACGATATGAAGGACCTAAGTATTATATCCTAATACAAAAATAAAGCTATATAAACTTCTATTAAGTAAACTTCATCAAAAATATTCCATAAAAAAACTGGATATATTTGATACCCAGTGTTTAGATATGTTTCAAAAATATCAATATATCACGTTAACCGTAGATTTTAGGTATACGGATTTTACAGATTTGCATAAAAACAGGTATGCCTTGCACATTTAGTACCTAAAGTTCATTTTTTTATACATCTATAACACTGATTTTATTGAATTTTTCAGTATTCATCAGTGTTTTTATATGGCTTTTTTGACTAGACAATTATATAATGTAGGTATACGGTAGGTGTACATATATGTCTAGTTATTCTGTTCCTGAAAATATCAGAGCTATG
>CAKVBD010000049.1 GCA_934725105.1 uncultured Bulleidia sp.
AGTCTGCCACGGGCAAATGTTGACAGGTCACCATTCAGCCTGTGAGACTTTTCAAATTCTCTGATATCAAGCAGTTCGAGCACAGTCAAAGTATCATGCGTGATGCATGACATATATGTCTTTACATTCTGCTTAATTTCATGATTCAGCATATTGTAGTAGGCACGCTTTTTGCGGTACGGTGCATCTGCTGTACGTATCATATGCTCCAGTCTGTCCATCTTCTGGATGAGAGAACGTCTTACATCCGAAGGAAGTTCCTTATGGTGACGCACATAATGGCTGATGTTCCTTTTCTTGTTGCGCAGGCTGCTCAGCTGTGCAAATGCAGGTTCAACATCATGATGATAATAGTCAATGACTTCTTTCATGGATCCGATGGAACGTCCATCAGACAGAAAGAATGAATCCCTAATTCCTGTATCTACCCCCATACAGACAGCTGTATCAGGCTTCCTGAATGATTTTGCATATGCCCAGCCGACTCGTATTTTACTGCCTTCCGGCTTGACGGTTACTGTACCTGCCATCCTGTGAGTCTGGATCTTATGCAGTGAATGTCTGCTTGTACTGACTGGAATTGAGAAACGATGTCCTTTTACAAAAGGATCAGACAGTGTAATGACATATGGCATTGCAGTATCCGTAGACGGTTCGATTTTCATTAATCTGCTGTCAAAGGGAATCGCTTCACTTTTAACATGTGGTATCCTGAATTGGACAGAAACCATATCATAGAGGTCACGAAATTCAATCATCTGTGCATTAAACTCGTCATCAGACATGTTCTGCAGCTGTGCAATGCAGTCCATATAGAAAGCAGTGTCTTTCCTGTTTCGTACAGCTCTGACAACTTCATTCAGGCAGGCAGTCATTTCATCTTTACCTGCACCATCAAGACACAGACCAAACAGTACCTTGGATTGGCAGAAAATAGAATCAATGATCTTGAACATTTCCAGACGTACTGCATCCAGCCTGTTTGACAGTTTAGTAAAAGCCGCATCAAATGCATTCTGGCAGAATGCAGAGTTAATGTTTTCAGGACGCAGCTGCTTCTGAAGACTGCGTATATAGGAATTCTTTCTGTCGTTTTTGATAAGCTGCACATGGATATCCGGAACATCAGTCAAAACATCAATATTGAAGTTGATCAGCTCTACATACTTGTGTTCCATCTGCCAGAGCACGTCAAGTTTTCCTTTGTTTGGATTGCCAAACAAAAACACGCTTTTTACAGGAGAAGATTCAAATGCAGAACTCTTTTTCTTGCGTGCTTTCGGCATAAAATATGGCTCACTTTCTGCATATATTATACCATGACAAAGTATCCAAATATAGCATATTTATGCGAAAATATTGAACTTTACTTTGCAACAAATTGAAAGAAAAAGCAACGCTTTCATCTCGCTCATTGAATGGTCAAGGATTCCCGCTTTTGTTCCTAAAATAGCAATTTCTTGAAATGCATTCATCGCGAAAACAATTGAATTACTAGAGCAATAGGAATATGAAAGAATTAAACATTCATGAGCTGTTTTTGCTTTTGAAATATCTCGTTTATAGAATAGAGCTAATAAACTGTAATAAACAGATTTCTCATAATCAGAAAGTGCATAACAATAACGATCAAGTAGTAATTTGCACTCTGTGAATGCATTTGTATCGTTTGAAACACGTAGATGATAAAAAAGTTTGAGAATTGTGTAAGTCAGGAAAGCGTAGGAGCTTTCTTTTTTTGATGAAACTGCTTCACTAAGAATGTTGATTTCTTCTGCACGTTGTTTTTGAAAGAGGAAAGTATAGGCAGAAGATAACATTTTTTCTGCATCTTCTCTTAACGAAATAGATTCATCAAAATTACATGAATAGAAACTGTTGAGCTGATTGATGATTCCCTCAGGAAAATGTCGATTCCCATGTTCGAGGTCAGACAAAAAGCCTTTGTTAAGATGAAGTGCTTTTGAAGCTTCAATTAAAGATAATTCTTTTGAAAGTCGCTGTTGCTTGAAATATGCTCCGGCAATGGAACGTAATAATTGATCATTATTGGAAGATGAATATGTGATAGAAAATGGCATGTTTATTACTCCTGTTAATAAGTATAAACCGTCAGGAAATGAATGAGATGTAAATTTCAATGGTTAGTAAACATAAATAAAAAAAATTCTGGATTAACAGTGATAGAATGCATGAAGTATCTTTCTAGTGAAAAATGTAAGGAAAGATGAAATCGATATGAAAAATTGATGTGTCAATGCGTATTTGGTGAAAGTGAGAATTGAACTTTAAAGTTGATTGATCTATATTATTTTGAATGAAGGTGTTTTTATGAAAAGTGTACTTGCAAAATATCCCAAATTGAAGATTTATTATGTCATGGTTGGAGGATTATCTTTGATTTGTAGTGTACTGCTTTTATACGCTACAAACGCAATGAGTACTTTAACTGCACATATAACAACAAATGGGCTCATCAATATATCTATTTATATTGATAAAGTTCTTCTTCTATTTATATGTTTTCATTTTGTGGATCATGTTCTTTTTCGAAAAATGAAAAGTATGGTTCAAAAATATCTGCACCAGAAAGTATATTGTCAGTTAAGTGATGGATTGAATCGACAAAAATTAAATGATTTTAATGAATCTGGTGATTTATATGCTTTGATACAAAGTGATGCGGAAGATAGTATTTCTTTTTTGTCGGATACTTTTATTGATATTATTTATCAATTGATTCGTTTGGTAATGGTTCTTGTGTATATTTTTGTAATAAATATTCAATTGTCTTGTTTTTACGTTGTATCAACAATGATATCGATTCTTGTTCAAAAGAGATTCTCTGCAAGTGTTTCTAAAGCAAATGAAGATACAAAACAAAAAGAAATCGCAATGAATACGGTTTTGCAGAATGTAGTGAAAAATAGATTGGTCATAAAGATGAATGATGCGGATGCATTTGCGAAAGAATTATATGAAGATAAAGTGAATGCATATACAGATGCATATATGAATGTTGAAAGTAAAGCACTGCCATTTCGAATGATTGGAATTTTCTTTGGGTTATTTCCAATTTTAAGTTTATGTGTTGCAGGAGTATACATGGTTCCAAAAGGTCTTGTATCTTTGCGTACTTTCTTATCAATCGAATATATTTGTAATTGTGTTGTATATGATCAGTTGCATTTTTCTGATTTCATTACAGAAAGTGCAAAAGCATTTGTCAGCGTTAAGAGAATTGTTGGTTTTGGTGAAAACGCTGATACTGATCGTGGACATAAAAATCAAACAGGAGACATCACGATAGAACATGTTTCCTATCAATATTCAAATGTCAATAAATTGGCTTTGGATGATATATCTCTTCATGTTCCTTATGGAAGTAAAGTGGCAATTGTTGGTAAAAGTGGCTCTGGAAAATCAACATTGTTGAAAATGATTGCTTCATTTATTCAGCAGGATCAAGGTGTATGTGATATTCCTGAAGTGTCGTTTGTTGAACAGTTTCCATATTTGTTTACTGATAGCGTTAAAAATAACATTACATGCTGGAAAAAGTGCAAAGAAGATGAATATAAACACATTTTACAGATTTGCAAGATAAACGAATTTCTTAATGATGATCAAATGATTCTCGAAAAGAACGCTTCGAATTTAAGTGGTGGACAGAAGCAAAGAATAGCCATAGCTAGAGCGTTGATGAATCATAAAGATGTATTGTTGTTTGATGAATCTTTTTCTGGAATTGATACAAAAAATGCATTAGAAATACTGAGAAAAATAATTGAAGAATATAAGGATCAAACCATGATTTTTTCAATACATCAATTAGAACTGTTAGAAATGATGGATCGGGTTATTGTGATGGAAAATGGATCAATTGTTTTTGATGGAACGTATAGAGAATACGAGGCAAACTATGGAAAAGAGTAATTGGAAGGTGTTTGTTAGAACGCAATCATATTTAAAGCCGTATGTGGTACCTTATGTTTTCTTTGTGCTTGTATCTGGGTTGGGACAGTTCTTAACATTTTCATCTGTTGGTGTGTTTTTGAAAGAAATAGTATTGATGGTTTCTTTAAATACTTCAGATTTTACGATTCAAAAAGGCATTTTGTATTTGTTAGCAACTTTTTGTTTTACATGTTTTATGGGATTTGGCATTTTTAATATAAAAAAGATAGAGCAGAAAATTAGAGTAACTCTAAGAAAAGAAATGTTAAATGGCTATATACACAGCGATGAAAAAGAAGTGGAAAAGATTTCTGATACTGAAGTGATGAATAGAATGTCGATGGATCTGACAAAAATGGTGGATCTTGTTGGGTGGATCATGGCAGGCAGTATTTATATGCCTGTGATATCAGGATTTCTTTCTGTGATTTATTTGTGCCATGTTGATTTTCGTATTGCTTTTCTTTGTATATTTATTAGTGTGATTGAGTATTATCTGCTTAGATTGTTTTCGAAAAAAAGAATGCTGGCAATGCAAGGAATTACACTTTCTAAGAATGAAATTGTCAATTTTTTGAATGAAGAAATTGATGGTGCAAAAGAAGTGAGAACATATGGATTATTGACAAAGTTTCGAGAATTGATTGATCAAAAAATAGTGAAATTGAATCAATATGTCCGTCGTTATAATGCAATGAATGCTACGAGATTATTTGTTTCAATGTTTTATATTGAATGTATTGAAGAAGTTGTGCTGTTGATTGTTGGTGCATATCTTAGTTCGATTGGAGCCATTGTTTTTGCAAATATCATGATTGCGATTCAGCTATCTGATCAAATTAATCAAATGATTGTTGCGACTTCTATTTTGAAAATGTTTGTTGATGAATATGCAATTCATGAAAAGAGAGTGTTTGAAATTATTGATCTAAAGCCGCAAATTGAAACAAGAAAAATTGATAAAGATTCTGTTTTGAGAATGGAACAAGTCTGCTTTTCTTATGATAAAAAAGAAGTTTTACATGATATCTCTTTCGCAATTCAAAAAAATCAGAAAATTGGAATTGTTGGAGAAAGCGGCAGTGGCAAATCTACGATTATGAAATTGCTTCTTGGATTGTATAAGCCTTCCTTTGGTACAGTGAGCAAAATGCAAAATCTAAGTATTTCATATATGCCACAAGATAGTTCCATGTTCTTTACAAGCGTTAAAAATAATATTGCACTATCGTCTCAAGGATCTATGAAAAAAATTGAAGAATCCTCTTTAGATGCAGGTGCTAATGCATTTATCGAAAAAAAAGAAGATGGATATGATCATATGATTCAATCTGGAGAAGAAGGTTTTTCTGGTGGTGAATGTCAGCGAATATCTTTGGCAAGAATGTTTTATCAAGATGCTGATGTTTTTGTCTTAGACGAGCCGACATCTGCGTTGGATGTTAAAACAGAAAAATCCATTCAAAATATCGTTGATAAGATTTCTGATAAAACAATCGTTGTAGTTACACATAGGTTATCTTTTGTGGAAAACTTTGACAGGATTTTCGTTGTAGATAATGGAAAAATTGTAGAAGAGGGTACACATCAACAACTGTTGGATCAACAAGGTGTGTATGCAAGCATGTATAGAAAACAAAATGGTTCCTAAGGAACCATTTTGCTTATAGATATTCAACAATTTCTTTCATGTCTTTTCTTTGCGTATGACGAATGGATGGTTCATCATCTGCATATCCGATTGGCATTAACAAGACAGGTTTCATTGTATCTGTCAGCTGAAATGCCTGGGCTGTTTTTGTGTTAGGAAAACGATTGACCCAACATGTTTCTAATCCTAGATCTGTTGCTTCTAACATGACATGTGCTGCAACGATACTGCAGTCTTCTACACCTGAGTGGATACCTTCTTCATCAGGGTGTGTCCATTCTAAAGTTTTATCATATGCAAACATGAGTACGCATGGTGCATTGAATGCACATGGTGTGAGTGTAGAAATCTTTTCAAGAGCTTCTTTACTTTGTAGAACATAGATTTTGACTGGCTGATTATTTTTTGCGGTGGGTGCGATTCTTCCAGCTTCTAAAACCTGATCGAGTTTTTCTTTTTCAATTGGCTGATCTTTGTATTTTCTGGCGGAGTATCTTTTGTTTGCAAGTTGTAAAAATGTCATATATGTTATCTCCTTTGTTTGGTATATCATACATCTTTGTGTTTCAAATGGAAGATGCTTCAAAACCATCTGTCTGATGGATCTGTATGATCTTTTGTCTGCATTTGCCACAATCAGAACAGCCATTACAGATTAGTCTAGAAGCACATGTAGCGCAGTTTTCTCTGAAATGTGGCTTGTATAGATCTTGTTGAGGAATAGGATTATTAAATGTATCGTATAGATTCCACTGGATTGGTTTTCCTTGAAATGATAGATGTGATAAGTAAGCCTGCTTTGCCTGGAGTGGTTTGCTTGGAATGTGATATGTTTTCCCATCTTTGACAAATGTGTTTCCTGTTTCTATGAAGCTGAATGTGATGTTATGTTTGACGCAGGAATCATGTAGATCTTTGACCCATTCATAGTGAAGTGGTCGTGCACCGTCATAGTTTTCTCCACCGCAGATGACAAGTTCAATTTGATTGGCATCTAAATACGGTTCAATATCAATGTGTCCAATGAATGGCGTACACATGATACCTTTATGCTTTGCGGGAATAGATAAAAGAATCGGTATTCTTTCATCTGCTCTTCTTTGATTCTCACACGTGACATTGAGAATGACATTATCATAGCCATCTTCCCAGTCTGAAGGTAAATGGTCTTTGATTCTTTCGGCGCGCTTTGTAAGAATATAGAACTTTACATCTTTTCGATATCGAATGATATCCCAGATGTTTTCTCTCCATGCATCTGCTTCTTCTAGAAAAAAATCAGATGTCATACATACACGGATGAGTTCTCCTGCCTGTACTTTAAAAGAACCATCTCTTTTCTTCTGCAAAGGATAGTTGAAGTTATTTGTCTGGGTGATCAGTGCACTATTTACATCTCTTTTAGAATCTAAATAGTACATATAACAATGATCACATCCTTCACTGTATTTTCTGCATCCATGCCATGGATTCCAAATATCATGCATGATGATAATCTATCATGAAAAATGGAATATGAAAAATGATCTGCTTGTTGGTATACTAGAAATATGTCAATGATATCGTTTTTGATTAAACCAGCATCTTCTTTATGTAATTTGAGATGCAAATATTGTTTCTATGCGGATGTGAGCCAGAATAGAGAAATGGCTTCAACAGGAATCATGCAGGAAGAAGTTATGCATGCGCTGATTGATAAAGCATTACAGGTACCTGTGGATACTGTACAGTTTAGCTTTCAGGGTGGAGAACCAACATGTGCTGGAATTGCTTTTTTTGAAGCGTTTATTGCGTATGTGAATGAAAAGAATGTGATGAAAAAGAATATTCAGTATTCGATGCAGACCAATGGAACATTGATAGATGAGAAATGGATTCAGTTATTGAAAGAAAATGATTTCCTGGTTGGTGTATCTATTGATGGCTTTGTGAAGAATCATGACTGGTTTCGTAAAGATGCGCGGGGAAAAGGTACACATAAAAAGATCTTGTATACGTTACGCATGTTGAAAAATGCTGGCATTGCATACAATATTCTGACAGTTTTAACAAAGCAGCTGTCAAAAAAACCAGAAGAATTATATCGATTCTATACAGAACTTGGGTATCCTTATGTACAGATTATTCCTTGTTTACCTTCATTGAAGGGAAATGAACCATCGGATGCATTTGCTTTAGAGCCAAAAGATTTTGTTTCGTTTTATCAGAAATTCTTTGATATGTGGTATGCAGATTTTATGCAAGGAAAATATATGTCTGTCTTGTTGCTTGATAACCTGATGCAGATGTATTGTGGAAAGCTTCCACAGCAGTGTGGAATGATGGGGAGATGTTCTATGCAGATGATACTGGAAGCAAATGGAGATGTGTATCCTTGTGATTTCTTTGTGCTGGATGAATATCGTTGTGGAAATATTTGTACAGATGCAATTGAAGATATGATACAAAGTGAAGTGGCAAAGAAGTTTCTGCAGGAAGAAAAGAGAATGTGTTCTTTATGTAAAACATGCAGGTTTGTGCATATGTGTCATGGAAACTGCAAGAGAATGAATATATGTTATTTTAATGATACGTATTGTGGATACAAGGCATTCTTGGAATATATTGAAGAAAGAATGTTTATAATTGCAAAAAGAATCAGAATAAATGGATGAAGTTGACTAGGTTGTCTGTCAGCTTCTTTTCTTTTGGATAGGCAAGATAGTATGGACGAATGAGTTTATGAGAAGCAATGTTGACTTGTGTGATTGTGTGGTCTTTGATTTCTTTTTCACACATGTTTTTAGGAAGAATCGTAATGCCAAAGCCACTTTGTACGGCGTGAATGAGGGCAAGTGTACTTCTGCTTTGCCATAGTGTATCTACATGAATATGATTCTTTTCAAAGAAAGCATCTAGGTATTGTCTGAGTGCAGAGCCTTGTTCACGATGCAGAAACGGCATGCCATTGAGTGAAGATAATGGAACCTCTTTTTGAGATGCAAATGGGTGATCATTTGCAACAAGCAGGACAAGTTCATCCTGATAGAAAGGAATGGCTACAACTTCATCGGAAGAAATTGTGTTTTCAATAAAAGCGATATCAATTGCATTGTGCAATAGATCTTGATAAATGCTTTCCCCATTGCTGACGATGACTTCAATACGAATGGATGGATATTGCTTAGAGTATTTCTGGATGTACTTTGGAAGCAGCGTGTTTGAGATTGTAACGGTAGAACCAATACGTATCTTTTCATTATGTGTAAGCATTGCCTGTTGCAGACTGCTGTAGCTGTTGATAACTCTTAATGCATATGTGTATAGAATGTCTGCAGATGGTGTTGGCAGTAGTTTGTGATGATATCTTTCAAATAAAGTGATGTGATATTCTTCTTCTAGATCTTTGATGCATCGAGAGACAGATGGTTGAGAACAGTAGTATTGTTTTGCGGTTTCTGTGATGTTTCTTGTGGTATAGACAGAAATGAATAGTTCTAGTGCGTGAATGGTTGCCATATATCCTCCATAAATAAAATGATATGAAATCATAAATATAATAGCATTTTATTTATGCTGTTGTTAGGTATATACTAACGTCGCTTGTATAGGAGGGGAAAGATGGAAAAGAAAATTTCTTATGGAAAATTGTTTATAGAAATGTTAAAGATATCCACATTCACATTTGGCGGTGGATTTGTCATTATTGGTATGATGCAGAAGAAATTCTGTGATGAATTGCATTGGGTTTCAGATGAAGAAGTATTGGATATGACGGCAATTGCGCAATCTGCGCCAGGTGCATTGGCAGTCAACAGTGCCATTATATTTGGCTATCGTATGGGTGGGATCAAAGGCGTGCTTGTTTCTACACTTGCGACGATATTGCCTCCAATTGTGATTATTTCTGTTATTTGTAATATTTATGATGCATTTTCAACAAATAAGATCATTCAGATTGCTTTACAGGTAATGAGAGCTGGTGTTGCGGCAGTTATCATGGATGCTGTGCTTGGACTGGGTGAAAAAGTATTTGAAACAAAAGACTGGATCAATGTTTGTTTGATGATTGCGGCATTTGTTGCTTCCTGGATTTTTAAAGTGAGTTCAATTACATTGATTCTATTATTCTTGTGCTTAGGTGTTGCGAGATACTTTATTGATAGAAAGAAGGTGCAGGCATGATTTATATACAGTTGTTTTTGGTGTATCTTCAGATTGGTGCATTTGCGTTTGGTGGCGGATATGCGGCAATGCCTTTGATTCAATCTTTGGTTGTAGAAGGAAAAGGATGGCTGACAATGGCTGAATTTGCGGATCTGACAACGATTGCGGAAATGACACCAGGACCAATTGCGGTCAACTCTGCAACGTTCGTAGGACAGAAGATGGCAGGCTTGCCAGGGGCAGTTATTTGTACACTTGGCTGTATTTTGCCATCATTGATCATTGTTTTGATTCTTGCGTATTTATATACAAAGTTTTCGAATTTAGATATTGTGAAGAAAGTATTGGGACAGATGCGACCTGCAGTCGTGGCAATGATTGCTTCTGCTGGTATGGGAATTCTGCTGATGGGATTGTTTGGAACATCAGCGTTTGCTGAAATTCAATTTTCTTCTTTGCACTTGATTGAACTTTGTGTGTTTATTGCGTGCTTTGCTTTACTGCGTATGAAAAAAGCTGGTCCAATTCAGATTATTTTCTTGAGTGCGGTTGTTGGTACAGTTTTATATTGTGTAATATAAGAAAATCACCTTTATGGTGATTTTTTTCTGTTATTGAATATTCCGGAGTGGCGGAGCCAGGCATTCCGCCCAACAGAGCCACACTGATTCCGGTGGCGAAAGCCAGGGTTTCCACAACTGAGAGCCACATGAAAAGAGGAAACTTCGAACATATGTGTGGGTAATAATAGGAAAGTCATATGAGTATATGCCGCGAAAGCTACTTTATAAATGGGATATCTCCCTGCTACACTAGCACGCCCTTGTGTTGCCAAAAGGCTTTATTTTTACCAAGGGCAGATTTAGAGGGTGCAGGGAGATGGGCCCCGTTTGTCAAGCAGACCGTGGAATAACGAATATGACGGTTTTGCAAAATCATTTTTTGCAAAAAAAGAGCGATTTCAGCTACTCATAAGAGTTTTCGACATCGCTCCTTACAATATGGAGGGGGCTCTATTACCGGAATATGAAAGTGGCTCTCTGTACGGAATGGGCGGCTCTCAATTCCGGACAAAGTGGCTCTCTGCGAACGGAATACTCA
>CAKVBD010000050.1 GCA_934725105.1 uncultured Bulleidia sp.
ACATCGATGTTTTTTCTATTGCCATTTTTCAGAACGGCTCATAGAAAACTGTCGATGTTTTTCTATTAATCGTATTGTCATTCAAATTTGTATTTCATTATCACAAATTTTCTATATTTTCTGCAACTTTTCTTGCTCGTGCGTAATTACTAATTTATAATCACAGCAAATATATTTTGTAATGAATTTTTTGTTAGTATTTTTTGATTTTTCTTTTTTTGCCTTTGATGGATAATCCATTCAATGTATCAATGATTGTTTCATCAGAATCAAGAATTGTTACTGTAGAATAAGAATCCTGTATCTCAAGTGTTCCAATTTTTTCAAAAGGAAGCTTTGTACAAAGGGCACCAATGATATCTTTTGGACGCAGCTTATCTTTTCTTCCCGCCTGGATCTGAATGGTTAGTGTAGAAGATTTCTTTTCTTCTTTCTGTAATGGAATGGATAGATTCGTTTCATACTTCTGATCAGGATTATAAACAGATGAATGTTCTAGAATATATTGTGTAACTTCATTTTCTAAATCTTTATTTCTGATTAAAGTGATGGTTGTTCCGTGATTTCCCTGATGAGCGCTTCTTCCAGAGCGATGAATAAATGTATCTGCATCTAACGGAATATCATAATGAATGATATGAGAAACATCATATAAGTCTAATCCTCTAGCAGCAGCATCTGTAGCGACGAGTACACGATACTTTCCATTTTTAAATTCATTTAATATTCTGATGCGTTCTCTTTCTTCGTAGAATGATGAAAAGGAGGATACAAGAATATCTTTTTTCTTTAGCCAGTCTGCAAGTTCATTCGCATCATTTTTATAATTCACAAAGATAATGGATTGTTCAATTGGTGCTGACTTTAATAAGCGTAATAATGAGTGCTTACGATCTTCTGTTTTGATGTAGTATGTATCAATGTTCTTGTTGACATGAGAGTCATCTTGAATGATTTCTTCATATTCTTCTGGGAAGAAAGAAGTAATGAGATCATTGTTTGTGGCAGAAGTACAGACTAGCTGTGTGTTTGTATGCTGAAGAAGATATTCTGTTTCTTTTCTTTGCCCAGTAGAAATGACCATATCTACTTCATCCACAACGCAAAGCAATAAGTGAGATAAATCAATCTTCTTTTGTGAATAGAGATCCATCAATCTGCCTGGTGTACCAATGATGATTGTTGGTCGATGGCGTAATGCATTTTCCTGCTTATGAATGTCTAATCCACCGATGACAGTTACAATGTGATGTTTTGAATCATTCGCAATATTTTTTGCAACTTCACTTACCTGCAAAGCAAGTTCTCTTGTTGGGGTAATAATCAATACTTGTGTATCATTGCTTGTGGCCTCAGCAATCTCTAATGCGGGTAAAAGATAGGCAAGTGTTTTGCCTGAACCAGTTGCTGCCTGAATAAATAGATTTTTATGAGCTAGGATTTGTGGAATTGCTTTTTCCTGGATTGGAAGAAGGAAGGAATATCCTTGTTTATTGAATGCTTGTTTAATTTCTTGTTTCATGTGGATATATTAACATGAAAAGGAAATGAGATATCACAATAATTGTGATAAACTTGAAGCGATATGAATATGATGAACGATACGATTGCCGCAATCGCTACAGCTAACGCTACAGGAGCAGTTTCTATCATCCGTATTTCTGGAGAAGAAGCTATTTTGATTGCGTCTAAATTAATCAATAAAGATTTAAGTAAAAAAGAAGGATATACGATTACTTTTGGTACAGTACAGGAAGAAAACGATGTTGTTGATGAAGTACTTGTATCTATTTTTAGAGCACCAAAATCTTATACAGGAGAAGACGTTGTTGAAATTGGATGTCATGGTGGTCTATTTATCACACGAAAGATTTTATCTTTGTGCTTAGGCAAAGGTGCTAGACTAGCGCGTCGTGGTGAATTTACAGAACGTGCATTCTTGAATGGGAAGATGGATCTTTCTCAGGCAGAAGGTGTCAATGATTTAATTAACGCTACCGATGAAGTGAACGCAAAGAGTGCAATGCATTCTTTGAAAGGTTCTGTTTCTAAAATACTAAAACCATTAGAAGAAGATTTGACACAAATTATTTCTAATATTGAAGTGAATATTGATTATCCGGAATATGATGATGTACATCAGTTAACAGAAGATGAGATTCTGCCAAAAGCAAAGGCATGGCTGAAAGATATTCAAAAACTGATTGATGAAGCTAAAAAAGCAGTGAATATCCGTGAAGGAATTGATACTGTTATTTTAGGGCGTCCTAATGTTGGGAAGTCTTCCTTATTGAATGCATTGCTTGAAGAAGATAAGGCAATTGTCACGGATATTGCGGGTACAACAAGAGATATTGTTGAAGGTACTGTACGCTTAGATGGAATTACTTTGAATTTGATTGATACTGCAGGTATCCATGAATCCAATGATATTGTGGAAAAGATTGGCATTGATAAATCTTTACAGGCGTTAGAAAAGGCAGAACTTGTCATTGTGGTTCTTGATGGAAGTGAAGCTTTGACAGATGAAGATCATAAGCTGTTAGAGATGACGAAGAATAAGAATCGTATTGTTGTATACAATAAGAATGATAAGGCGATTCAACATGATGGCATTTCTATTTCAGCAATTAATGGTGATGTAGAAGCATTAACGAATGCAATCAAAGAGAAGTATGAAAAAGAATTGTATCTTGCTTCTAGCGATACATTGAATAATGAAAGACAGATTGGCTTGGCAATCCAGGCGGAGCAGAGTATGAAGAATGCGATTCGTACATTGGAAGATGGTATGGAATTGGATCTTGTGACGATTGATTTAGAAAACGCCTGGACTTCGTTGAAAGAAATTACAGGAAAAGTTGGAAAAGAAGATCTGTTAGATGAAATCTTTTCTAGATTTTGTTTGGGTAAATAATATGGAAGATATCATTTATTTAGATTCGCACGCGCATTTAATGAGCGAAGATTATAGTGAAGATCTTGAAGATGTCATGCAAAGATGTAAAGAAAAGCATATTGATTACATCATGATCATTACATTGACAAAGCAGGAAGCTTTGCGAGCAATTGAATTCAAGAAAAGAGATCCAGAACATATTACGATTGCAACTGGAATTTTCCCTGAAGATGCAGAAAAGATCAGTGCAGATGACTGGAATGATTTTGTGGAAATTGCCTCCAGAGATGAAATATCTGTTATTGGAGAAATTGGCCTGGAATATCATTGGATCAAAGAGGAAGATGCAAGAAAGAAGCAAAGAGAATTGTTTATTCGTCAGATTGAACTCGCAAAAACATTACATAAACCAATTGCGGTACATTCAAGAGATGCTATCCAGGATACATTTGATATCTTGAAAGAACATCAAGTGCCTGGCTTATTGCATTGTTTTCCTGGAACAAAGGAAATGGCAAAAGAGTTTACAAAGCTTGGCTATTACATTGCATTCGGTGGAGCTTTGACATTTAAGAATGCAAGGCATTCCGTTGAAGTTGTTGAAACGATTGATGAAAAGTATTTGCTGAGTGAAACGGATTGTCCATATATGGCACCTGTGCCTGTAAGAGGTACAAAGAATGAGCCATCTAATATTCCATATATTGTTCAGAAAATGGCAGATGTTAGAAATGTGAGTGTTGAACATATGGCTTCTACGATCTTAGAGAATTGGAAGAGGTATTTGAAATGTCAATGAAGAAGATCAAAGAAGTGATTGTTGTAGAAGGCAGACACGATACGGAACGTCTGCGTAAATATTTTGACTGTGATACGATTGAAACAGGTGGCACGAGTCTTGGACAAGATGTCATTGATCGTATTATAGAGGCAAAGAAGACAAGAGGCGTCATTGTATTTACAGATCCGGATTCTCCTGGAAATCGTATTCGTCATGCGGTAAACCAGAGTGTGGAAGGATGCAAGAATGCATTTGTGATGAAAAAAGATGCACGCACAGAGAAGAAAGTTGGTGTTGAGCACGCAACGTATGAAATATTAAAAGAAGCATTAGAGAATGTTGTTTCGTTTGATGAAGATGATTGTTGTCAATTGACAATGAATGACATGATTGAGCTTGGCTTATCTGGCAGTGACAATAGTTCAGCATTGAGAGATGTTATCGGTGAGCATTTTCATATTGGAAGTGGAAATGCGAAAACAATGTTAAGAAGAATCAACTTTTCAAAAATAACAAAAGAAGAATTATATAAGGTGATCCATTCATGAGTAAATTTATTTCAACCCCATCACGTACAAAAGAAATCCTAGAGAAATATGGTATCCATGCAAAGAAAGGTTTTGGACAGAATTTTCTAGTGGATCCAATCATTGTAGAACGTTGTGCATTAGCTGCACATTGTGAAGGTGCAGTGATTGAAATTGGCCCTGGTATTGGTTCTTTGACAGAACAGCTGGCAATTCATTCTCAACATGTCGTTGCGTATGAAATTGATGAATCTTTACCACCAATCTTAGCGGATACATTATCTGCATATGATAACGTTGAAATTATATTGCAGGATTTTCTACAGGCAGATATTTCTACAAAAATTAAAGAGTTAAAAGAACAATATGGTCAGGTTACTGTTTGTGCGAATCTTCCATATTACATTACTTCTCCAGTATTGTTTAAGATCTTTGATGAAGGACATGATATTCCTTACATTACTGTGATGATGCAGAAGGAAGTTGGTGATCGTTTTA
Organism: uncultured Bulleidia sp.; assembly: GCA_934725105.1. GTDB lineage: Bacteria > Bacillota_I > Bacilli_A > Erysipelotrichales > Erysipelotrichaceae > Bulleidia. The sequence continues at coordinate 4,706 of CAKVBD010000050.1, forward strand.
TTGCGAAACCTAACGATAGTGAATATGGTGCTTTGAGTGTTGAAGGGCAATATCTATATGATGTGAAGAAATTATTTACAGTTCCTGGTAGAAGTTTTAATCCTTCTCCTAAGGTGGATAGTGTGATTATTCAGTTCTCTAGAAAAGAGGATATTGATACATCTTTGAATCTTGTGGATTTCTTTACATTTGTTAGAGCTTGTTTTAAACAAAGAAGAAAAACGATCTACAATAATTTAAAAGAATATCTAAAGGATAGTGAAAAGACAAAGCTTGCTTTAGAAAAGGCTGGAATTGATGCTGGTGTTAGAGCACAGGAATTAGATGTTGATGCATTAAAGAAACTATATGAGGCAACTTTATGAAAGAAAGAGCATATGCAAAAATCAATTTGTGTTTAGATGTAGCTGGAAAAAGAGAGGATGGCTATCATGATTTGAAGATGATCATGGTGCCAATTGATTTCTATGATCTATTAGAAATGAAACCTGCATTTGAGACAACACTATCTTTGAATCGTACATATTTACCAGTCAATGATAAGAATACAATCATTAAAGCAATTAATGTAATGAAGCAAAGATATGGTTTTCAAATGGAATTTGAATGTATTCTTCAAAAGCATATTCCGACACGTGCTGGTTTGGCAGGCGGCAGTGCGGATGCGGCAGCCGCAATTCGTATGATCAATCGCATGCTGAACTTGAATATGAGTGAAGAAGATATGATTTCAGTTGGAAAAGAAGTTGGTGCAGATGTTCCGTTCTGTCTGATTAATAAACCGGCATATGTTGAAGGCATTGGAGAAATTATTAATCCATTTTCTTGTACGACAGATTTTGACATTTTACTTGTAAAGCCAAGAAAAGGTGTTTCTACAAAAGAAGCATTTGAAATCGTAGATAGTACAGAGCCAATCCATCCTGACTGTTTGAAAATGAGAGATGCATTGATGTGCTCAGACTATGAAGGTGTTATTTCTTCTTTGGGCAATAGCTTAGAACCAGCTGCCATTCAGCTTGTAGAAGATATTCGCAACGTTAAAGAAGAACTGACAAAACGTGGATTTGATGGTGTTTTGATGTCGGGCAGTGGTTCTACTGTATTTGGTATTACAAAAGATCGTCAATTGATTGAAGATACAATGAATGATTTGAAGAAAGAAAAGTATTTTGTGAGAAAAACAAGAATCGTTGATTCTAGAATGGGGAGATAGAATATGAGAAATGCAATTATTATGGCTGGTGGAAAAGGTACGAGAATGAAATCTGTTCTACCAAAGGTTTTACATAAAATCTTAAATGAGCCAATGGCTTCTATGGTCATTCGTTCTTTAAAAGAAGCTGGTGCTGAAAGAATTGTAACTGTTGTTGGCTATCAACATGAACTGGTTGAAAAAGAATTGGCTGGTCAGTGTGAATTTGCGGTACAGGAGCCACAGCTTGGTACCGGTCACGCAGTCATGCAGGCGAGACAGCTTGAAAATGAAAGTGGTATTACAGTGGTTGCTTCTGGTGACTGTCCTTGTGTTAGAAGTGAAACATATGCAAAGATGTATGAGGAATTAGGGGATGCTGATATGGCAGTATTGACTGCAGTCCCTGATGATAATGGTGCGTATGGCAGAGTGATCCGTAGAGAAGATGGCACAGTTGAAAAGATTGTTGAATTTAAAGATGCGAATGAAGAAGAAAGAAAAGTGAGAGAAATCAATACAGGTATCTATGCTTTTAAAACGGAATCTTTATTTGAAGGCTTAAAACTGATCAAGAATGAGAATGCACAGCATGAATACTATTTGACTGATCTCGTAGAAATCTTACAGAACCTTGGCAAGAAAGTGATCGCAATCAATTGTGATGACTGGAGAGAAGTGGAAGGTATCAATGATTGTGTTGCACAGGCTGAAGCAAATGCGTATTTGCAGCACCGCATTAATCTTCACTGGATGAAGGAAGGTGTGAATATTATTGACCCAGACAATACATATATTGGACCAGAAGTCAGTTTTGGACATGATGTTATTGTTCATCCAAATACATATTTGTATGGAAAAACAACTGTGAAAGATAATACAGAAGTTATGCCTGGTACTTTTGCACAGGATAAGGAGCTTTAATGTTATATCTCAAAGAAGCAAATATTGCTGATATACAAAAGGAATATGAAGTAATTACACGTATTCCTTCAGATGAAAATGGGTTTACGAACGAATATGAAGGCTGCTCTTTTGAAGAATTTAAAGAACAGATCCTGCCTTCTTTTATCAATCACGCTAAAGGAATGGATTTGAAAGATGGATTTGTTCCAGATACGAATTATTTCTTATGGGATGGAGATGTCGTTGTTGGCTTGTTTCATTTTAGACATTATTTGAATGATTTCCTTTTGCATGGTCCTGGTCATATTGGCTATTGTATCTTGAAAGAGTATCGTGGAAAAGGATATGGAGAAAAAGGATTGAAGTTGTTGATTGATCTTGTCAAAGATCATCTTCAGGAAGACGAAATCTACATGTCCTGTGCGAAAACGAATCCTGCATCTTTACATGTAATGTTAAAGAATGGTGCATATATTCATCATGAAGATGAAAAAGAATATTACACAAGAATCAAGATAAAATAAAAAAGGTTTGTATCGCTGTGATACAAACCTTTTCATGTGTGCCGGGCATGGCACTAATTCAGTCAGAGACAAACTGACCACAGGTCTTTACCGCCAAGTGTAGTGAACCACAAGCTGTTATCCGTGAGGATATGAGTGAAGGAAGTGGCGTAGCGATTCTTTCGAGCGTACGGATAGAAACTTGATATAAGGCTAAATGATGGGAAAGGTTGCATGACAAACCGAAGCCCAAAGGGTAAACGTAAAATCAAAACAGTAAATCAAGACGTTGTGAAAGAAACAGGATTAGTGAATTACCCCGGGAGGCCTTGTAGGCGATAAGTCCAAAATCTTTTAAATCAGTGATGGTAATCTCGTTCGATAAAAAGTTAACTACAAGGAGTCAGCTGAGACTATAGTAGCGATGAAGTTCTGTAACAGGAATGGATGCGAAGGGTCTAATGTTTGTATAGTGTCTTTCACTATACGCAATATCTGAACAGTCCGAATAAGAGGATAGCCAGGAACAGAGAAACGTAATCTCTGATGGTGAAAGGAATTGGGATGGTTTCAGAATTATTTACAAATAGAAGGAAGGACAGCGACAATGGAATTAATTAAAGTGATTCTAAGTGAAGAAAATCTAGATGAAGCTCTCAGAAGAGTCAAGGCCAACAAAGGTGCGTCAGGTATAGACAAGATGCCTGTCAGTAAACTAGATGATTATTTCATAGCACATAAAGAAGAAATCAAAACTTCAATTATGGAAATGAAATACAAGCCTCAACCGGTAAGAAGAGTCTACATTCCAAAATCTAATGGCAAGAAAAGACCATTAGGCATACCGACAGCAGTAGACAGAGTAATTCAACAGGCCGTTGCACAAGTACTCAGTCAAATCTATGATTCCTCATTCAGCGAAAACAGTTACGGTTTCAGACCGAGCAGAAGTGCACATGATGCAATGGATAAAGTATTAGAGTATCTGAATGAAGGCTACGAATGGGTAATAGATTTGGATATTGAAAAGTATTTCGACACAGTAAATCACGATAAATTGATTTCAATTCTTAGAGAGAAGGTAAATGATAAAACTACACTTCATTTGATTCGTGCTTTCTTGAGAGCAGGAGTAATGGAAAAGGGTCTAGTATCACCAACGGAAGTCGGCGTGCCTCAAGGAGGACCACTTTCGCCAATCCTGTCAAACATTTATCTTGATAAATTTGATAAGGAGCTGGAAGAAAGAGGATTGAGATTTATACGATATGCCGACGATTGTGACATAATCGTTAAAAGCGAATTAGCTGCCAACAGAGTGATGAAATCAGTAGCATCATGGCTGGAAAGAAAACTGTTTCTGAAGGTCAGTGCTACCAAAACAAAGGTAGTAAGACCAAACGATAGTAACTTTCTAGGATTCACATTCTGGAAGGATACGAAAGGATGGAAGTGTAGACCAAGTGATGACAGAAAGACAAAACTGTACACGAAAATCAGAGAAGTACTGCAACGAAAAGAAGCAGCAGCTAGACCACTTTCTTATACATTTACAAAAGTGAATCAGATCGTTCATGGATGGATAAATTATTTCCGCATAGGAAGCATGAAGATGTTCATGAAAGAATTTGGACAATGGCTGCGCCACAAGATACGAGTAATCATAATCAAGCAGTGGAAAAAGCCAATGAGAATCTATACGAATCTGAAGAGAATCAACAAGAGATTCAAATGCAATTTTACAGACGAAGATATATTCAAGGTGGCAAACACAAGACTTGGATTATACCGTCAATGTGGAATGAACATAATCAACTTTATCATCAGTCCAAAGGTACTAGCTATACCAAAAGCGGAAAGACCAGGCCTAGTCAATCCGCTTGAATACTATCTAAGATAGTTGTGAATTTAATACAAATGTAGCGCCGTATACGGAACCGTACGTACGGTGCAATTATCCAGAATTATGGATAATTGCACTTATCCCGAATTATGTATTATCCCGAAAAACAGGTTTTCTCTATAGAAAATCAAGTAAAATTCGGGATAATATTTTTTTATAATGGCTTCAGGAGGTAATCATAATGAAAATACTGATAACTGAAGCTGTTAATTCAGCTATAGATGCCTTTTTTGATGCATTAGGAAATGATTCTTATAAAGAACAGTATCGTGAAACTCATTTCAATCCAATTTTAATAGAATATAAACGAGTTGGAGAAGATTATTATGACAGATCTGTTAACGAAGAGATTGAAAAAATATATCAATCTTACCTAGAAACAGGTCGATTTAGTAAAAGCACATTTAATAAACGTTTAAGAGGTCTGAGAATTCTTGAAGAAGTAGTAGAAACAGGACGTTTTGAATGGAAGTTTAAAATGTCAAACGATAACACAATTACTAATTTTTTTACCGACTCCATTGACCACTATATTCAAACTAGAGATTTAAGTCTTCGTAATATATACTTTGAAAAAAAGACACTTGATAAATTCTCGAATCTTTTGATAGAAAATGGAATTTATACATATCAGGACATAACTTATGAATGCATCGTATCGTTCATAAAGAATGTATCTTTAGTTTCGCCTGGAACTATTGATAAAGTAGCTACTGCCTTATCTAAATATATGCGAAGTCTTGTTGATAATAATCTTATTTTT
>CAKVBD010000051.1 GCA_934725105.1 uncultured Bulleidia sp.
GCATACCCTAAGTTGATTATTGCAAGAACACGTCATGAAACATATGATTATCAAGGTATTCAAGTTATTGATCTTTGCAGATGGCTTAGAGAAGAATAACGATTCGTTTTCAAAAATTCCTTGACAGACTTGCACATTCTAGGAAGCAATCTATAGAAGGAAAAGTTGTAGATGCAGAGGAAGCAGTCAATCACATCAAAGATAATGATGTTATATCAAAATAATAATTCTTTCTTTTTTACTTTGTAATAGAATAAACCGGTGATATCAGCTAAGATCCATCCAATAGGAACAGACCACCAGATACCACATACACCAACGATCGAAGAAAGAAGATATGCAAGTACAACACGTGTACCTAAAGAAATAACGGTAAGTACAACACTCATACCAGGTTTGCCTAGTGCGCGATACAATCCATAAAGCAGAAATAAATAACCGATACCACAATAAAATGCGCCTTCAATACGGAGATAGCGTACACCTTCTTGAATGATTTCAATTTCATTTGCATCTATGAAAATTGACATGAGTGGTTTTGCAAAGATAAAGACGAGTGCAGATATGACAATACAGAAAGTCATAGAGATGCATACTGCGCTTTTTAAACCAGATCGGATTCGATCATTTTTTCTTGCACCATAATTTTGTGCAATAAATGTTGAAAAGGCATTTCCAAAATCCTGAACTGGCATATATGCAAATGCATCAATCTTTACACCAGCCGCAAATGCAGCCATCACAATTGGCCCAAAACTGTTAACAAGCCCTTGCACCATAAGAATACCAAGGTTCATTACGGACTGTTGAACACATGTGAGTGTAGAGAAGGAGATGATTTCATGAATTCTTTCCCTTTTTAAACAATGGATATTCCATATCGAACGTACTTGAGAAAAATGGGATAGTGTGTAAATTGCAATACCAATCCCTGAAACGTATTGTGCAATGACTGTTGCTTCTGCTGCGCCACCAACACCTAAATGTAATCCAATGACAAACCAGAGATCAAGAATGATATTCAATACTGCAGAAATAGCCAAAAACCATAATGGAACGATAGAATTTCCTATTGCACGCAGGTAAGAAGCAAAATAGTTATATAGAAAAACGGCAGGAATGCCAAGAAAAATAATGCATAGATATGTACGCATATCACTCCACACTTCTAGTGGAACCTGAAGAAATATACGAAGACTATCTAAGCATAGAAATGACAAGATATTTAAAAGTATAGTTACAAAGGCAATGAAGAAAAATGATGCACATAGATTTTCACAAAGAGCCTTTTCATTGCGTTCTCCAAAGCGCATGGAAAATAGAGCACCACTGCCCATACATAATCCAAGAATGATGGAAGTTAGAAAAGTCATCAATGTAAAAGAGGAACCAACAGCCGCAAGAGCATTTCTTCCAAGGAATTGCCCAACAATCAATGTATCCGCAATGTTATAACATTGTTGCAGTAAATCTCCTAAAATCATTGGGATGGCAAATAAAAGCATAGATTTGCTGACAGATCCTTTTGTTAAATCTCGATTCATGATAAGCCTCCGTTTTGTAAGCTTAAAGTTACATATCGAAACCATTATAGATATAACAATAACACGCGTCAATGTGTCGTTTACTTTTCGAAATCTCGGTGTTATTATCAACGAAAAGATGAAGTTTTATGGAGAATCACTATGTTTTTGGATGGATTAGATAAATTGGATCAAGAGATTGTAAGCTTGTTGATTGAAAATGCACGTATTTCCTATTCTGATATTGGTGAGAAAATTGGTATCTCAAGAGTTGCGGTAAAAGCTAGAATACAGGCTTTGGAACAAAGAGGCATCATCGAAGAATACACAACCATTATCAATCCACAGAAGATTAGCGGAGCAGTTTCTTGTTATTTTGAAATTGAAACGACACCAAATTGTTTGGCAAAGGTTACAGAATTATTGAATGCGAATGATACAGTGACACAGATTTATCGTGTCACGGGAAAAGATAAACTGCATGTACATGCTGTTGCTTCTTCTGCAGAGGAAATGGAAGTATTTTTGCATACAGTCATTGATCCATTACCTGGTGTGATCAGCTGCAGCTGTAATATGATATTGTCACGTATCAAAGATGTGAAAGGATTACGATTATAAAATCCTATTCTTTGTTTCAGATATGCAAAAAACTCCAGTTTCTGGAGTTTTTTAGAACATTTTTGTATCACATGTAAATGTATGATTTTTATCATCTAATGTATATGTAATTGTTAGAGTGGATCCATGCATAGAAGTAAGTATGTTTTCTGCCTGGGATAAGTGACGATAATACTTGTATTGTTCAATTTGCTGTTCTGTATAGTTTGATGGGTTATCACTTGTCAGAAATACTCCGCCAAGCAGTGCGTTGAGTGTCGCTAACAGATCTTTCTGTTTTGCATTGAGTTTGATATTTTCATCTCTTAAGAAAAATACATCTGGATCATTTAAAAATGCACGGTTGTTGAATTGTCTTCGAAAGATCGTATTCGCTAGCGATTGCTTTGTAGAAGTACGTTCTCTATGGAACAAACGCATATACCATACATCATTCCAGTCTAAAGAAACATCACATCCAATACGATTATATTCAAACAATCCAAATGTTGTACATGTTGGTACACCACATCCAAGAATTGGATGATTTCCACAAAGTTCACGTAAGAAACGAATACCTTGGTACATTTTCTGGCTGCGTGTCTTTGTTTCTGTTGGGAATGGCGCACCCGCATATAGGAAATCCAGTTTTACAAAATCAAACTTCCATTCTTCAAATACAAGATGAAATACATCTTTTAAATACTGGATGACTTGTGGATGATCAATATCCAAGGCATATGCACCATCCCAGTTGCAACCTGTAAACCAAGGAGAACCGTTGTGTTTGAGCAGCCAGTCTGGATGAAGTCTCACAGACTGAATGGTGATCTGTCAACATTTGCCCGTGGCAGACTGCAGCAGAAACTCATGTCAGAACTCAACTGGCATGGATATGACTATGTAGAAGTACCACCAGATTTTACAAGTCAGACATGCCCTGTGTGCGGATACCGTCATAGTGATAACCGCAGCAAGGCAAACAGCAAACTTTTCAAATGCGGGTGCTGCGGCTATGAAGATGATGCTGACCACGTTGGTGCAGTAAACATCAGAAACCGTGCGGAAGACAGGGAACTTCTTAAACTCTGCAAGGATGCAAAGAACCACAAAGATATGCAGTCAAAGCTGATCAGACTTCTGGATAACAGACATCTTGAATGGCAGATGAAACAACTAACAACACCGATTCTGCAGGAAACAGGAAACGTTGTTTCCATTCTGTAGAACATATGAACTGCCGCCTTCTGTGCATGGCATGTCCATGTATGGGATGTAACAAGAAGATATACGCTGGTTGACAGCCTTCGGACTGTAAGACTGGATATATTTTCAAATTATCGGCTTGTGGTCAAGCATTTGGATGCTTGGACATTCAATGACCGAGCAGTTCACCACTATATTCAGATGCACCATTAGTAGAAGGTGAATCAATTATCTTTTTTGATGAAGTGCAACTCTATCCTGAAATCATCACAAAAATTAAATTTTTAGTTGATGAAGGAAAGTATAGATATATTTTAAGTGGATCTAATTTAGGCGTTGAATTAAAAGGGATTAAAAGTATTCCTGTAGGTTACGTGGATATGTTTCAGATGTTTCCTATGAATTTATTTGAATTTGCTGATGCGATTGGAATTCAGGAAACTACTATTAAATATCTAAAAGAATGTTTTGATAAACTGCAGCCAGTTGATGAAATTATTCATAAGCGTATGTTGAATGCTTTCTATTATTATTTGATTTGTGGTGGAATGCCATCTGTTGTTGATACATTTGTCAAAACGCGAAATTTACGTGAAGTCCGCAATGAGCAACAAAATATTATTAGACAATATAAAGCAGATTTCATCAAATATGAAAACGATGATAAAAAACTCAAAATCATTTCGATTTTTGATTCTATTCCAGCACAACTGAATCAGCAAAATAGAAGATTTATATTTACACAATTGGATAAAGAATTAAAGTTTGATCGATATGAAAATAGTTTTTTGTGGCTTAAAGATGCTGCAGTAGCGATTCCTATATACATTGCGAATGAACCGAAAGCGCTGTTGATTCTTTCAAAATCAACAAATCAATTCAAGTTGTTTATGTCTGATGTTGGGCTTTTAACCTCTTGTTATCCAGACTATGTAAGTAAAGAACTTTTGAATATGAATCTTGAAAATGAAATTAATAATGGTGCACTATTTGAGAACTATATCGCTCAAGAATTCATAAGCAACAATATCACGCCATATTATTATAAAAATAAGAAGATTGGCGAAATCGATTTTATGGTGGAATACGATAATCAAATCATCCCAGTAGAAATTAAATCAGGGAAAGATTTTAAAATCCATAAAGCATTAGATAAATTATTGGATGCTAGAGAATACGCAATCAAGAAAGCGTACATCCTAGCACCAACGAATATAGAAGTTGATGATAGAAATATTTACTTACCTATTTATATGGCTGGATTCTTTGGGGATTACAAGCCTGAAGATATCATCATTGATCTGCATATATAAAAAACCAACAAGCTTTTTTACTTGTTGGCAAATACCTGATTAAGTACTTCAAGTAGTTTCTTAGAATCTATTGGTTTGGATAGATGTCCATTCATACCAGCTTCAATGGATTGCTTTTCATCTTCTACAAATGCATTGGCACTCATTGCATAAATTGGCAGTTTCTTGTCTTCTCTAGAAGAGTGACGAATATTTTTTGTGGCTTCTAATCCATTCATGATAGGCATCATAATGTCCATGAAGATGATGTCATATGTAAATGGTTTTGATGCGTGGAATAGATCAAGCGCTTTTTGACCATTTTCAGCAACGTCTACCTGTAAATCAAAACCTTCCAGGATCATAGATAAGATTTCAGCATTTAATGCATTATCTTCAACAATCAAGACATGCTTACCTGGGAAGGATTCTATGAGTTGTGTGCTCTTGGATGTATGTTCCATTTCTTTTTCATTTTTCAAAAGAATAGAGAAAGAGAATATAGAACCTTCATTGACCTTTGATTCCAGTTGAATATCTCCACCCATTAAATGAACAAGACGATTTGAAATCGCTAAACCAAGACCAGTACCTGTAGAGCGGGCATTCTGTGCTCTTTCAAAGGATTCAAAGATACGCGTCTGATCTTGTTCAGAAATACCATAGCCATCGTCTTTGACAGTAAATATTAGATTTGATGTACCGTCTTCTTTTGGAATTTCTTGAATGTTCAATGTGATATGTCCACCATCTTGTGTGTATTTATTGGCATTGCTTAACAGATTCATTAAGATTTGCTGAAGATGCAAAGAATCGCCATAGAAATATGTATGTGACAAGTCTTTCTGAATCGTAAATGTCTGTTTCTTTTCTTCAAATCTTGCATCCAGGATTGGATGGATATTAGCAAGCATTTTTTCCATATCAAATGTATCCAGTGTTAATTCCATCTTTCCAGAATCAATTCTAGACATATCGAGGATATCGTTCAGAATTGAAAGCATGTAGCTGGAAGATACTTTAACTTTTTCAAGACACTGGATGCGTTCTTCTTCACTGATGTCTTTGCGTAATGCAATATCCGTCATACCAATGATTCCATTCATTGGTGTACGGATTTCATGGGACATTCTCGCTAAGAATTCACTCTTTGCCTTTGCAGAAATATCATGACGATTTTGAATCAGCTGACTTTGCAGGATAGATGCAAAGTCTTTGAGTTCGTTCATTGTTGCTTCATCATTTAGAATCTTTGGATCAATACCATCAAAAATGACATAGCCAATGAAGTTGTTGTTTTCTTCAAGATTGACCACAATTCCATTTGTTGAAGATGGAATCAAAGAATACAGCTTATTAGAAAGCAATGTCTGATTGAGTGGAAGAATAAAATTGTTGTGAATATATTCTTCTATTTGAGATAGATCTTTTTCAGATACATTTCTTACATGTGATGGATAGTTTTCATCATCTTTTTTCCACATGTATTCAATGGAAATGGAAAGATATTCTCTCTTAAATGAAGTAATAATGAAATTCTTGATGTTGAATTTCTCTTTGATCTTTAAGCAAAGTGCATCTGTTGATACTTTGAAGTTATCTGTATGTGCATATAGATTCAATGCGATGGAAGATAAAGAGAAGTGAGAGATACCTAGAATAGAAGCAATTTCATCTGATTTAAATGTGATATTTGATTTAGATATTGTTTCGTTATATTCCACAAAATCTTTTGCATGCTTTCTAGCTTCATCTCTAGCAGCACAGATTTCACAGATTAACTCATCTGTTTCTTTTTGCGCTGTAGCTGTTGTTAAAGAAGCAGTAAATGATAAAGAAAGTGGGAAAAGTGTTTTGCATGTTTCTCGTATTGTATTGAGATAGGAAAGTACTTTCTCTTTTTCACAATGCATAAACCAGATCAAGAAACGGTCTGGACCAGAACGGATGTATAGTGTATCTTCTTGACTGGTAATCTGAACGATTTGTTTTGTGAGCTGTTCAATGACAATATCTCCAAAGAATAATCCAAACCGTTCATTGATTGTATGAAATGCATCTAGATCAATGAGCAGTAAATATCCTTCAGGGATATCTTTTCTTAATTTATTAAGCTGTTCAATACCAGGAATGTATTTATAGAACATTGTAGTAGCATCTAAGATTTGATCTCTTTCCTTTGTGAATTCAAGAATCTTCTGATCATTGATGTCACGAATGGAACCAACAACTTTATCTCCAACTTTTTTCCCGGTGATTCTTACAAAGATATATTCATCTTGCACTGTTGGACGATAGCGCACTTCCTGTGAGAAGGAGTGATAGTTATTCTTTAAGTATGTCATGATTGTTTCTCTTTCCCCTGGATGAATGAGTGAAAGATAGCTGTGATCATTTTTTGGAAAGAATTGTATTTTCTGGTTGTAATCCATCAGTGTGAGTGTATCTGAAGTTACATCATATGTAAAGAATGTATCTTTTGTAGATTCTATTGCAATCTGCAATCGTTCTTTTTCTTCTACAAGCTGCTGTGTCTGTTGTCTTTCTTTGTCAGTGAGTTTTTGAATGACATCATGCAATTGATCAATTTCTTTGATATTTGATGGAACATAATGATTGAGTGTACCATCTAGAGATTCCATTAATTGTTGGAAAGGTCGTGAAAATGATCTGAATAAAAGAATAGATAGTGAAATAGACAGTAAGAATGTAACAATTAACATCAGATAGATCATGCGATACAGATTTCTCCCAAGAGAAAAGATTGTATCTTCATCAACAAGTCCTGCTAAGATCCATGTGGAATGTTCATACGGAATATTGTTTGGATAGATCTTTAGTGTATTGAATACAGAATAGATATTTTGATTGCCTAGTTTGATATCTTTGACACAGTAAAAATCATTTTGTTTTTGTGGCGTTAATTCAAAACTGCCCGTTTCATTGACTCTTTGATAAAGCGTGCCACTGCCATAAAGCACTTGATATGAACCATCGTTGTTTAAAGCTGCTAAGACATAGCCATTATTATTTCCTTTTAAATCGTTATGGGAGAAATATGTTTCTAGATAGGATAAAGAAACTTCAATTCCATACACACCAATGATTTTTCCATGATACGAAAGTGGAAGGGAATACGTAATCATTTTATGAGAATCGTATTTATTGCTTTCTAATACAAATGGTAATGACCAGTAGCCTAGATTGGAAGGATCTGTTTCTGGATGTGTGGATGCATATGTATATGGTTCATAGAAGAAGCTGTCTGCTTCTCTATTTTCTTCGAGATGGAATTTTGTTGTCCATGTATTATCTAAAGTAATACTGGATTGTTGTGCGAGATTCTGGTTTCCTCTTTCTAGCAGCAAATCTGTATTCGATGTGGATTTTGTTGAAGGGTCAGAGTCTCTTAGAAAGAATCCGTGGTATTCACTTTCTGTAGAAACATTGTTTGAAAGTATAAGGAATGCACCGGATACGGTATTTTCATTTGCGTGCTGTTGAAAGGATGGAAAGATGGATGTAAGAAATTCTTCCTGCATGGTATCGTCGAGCATAAATGTTTCTATGGATGTATCCTGCATACAATCATCGAGCTTTTCCTGGATCGTTGCATTGAGGTTTCCAACAGAAATGGAATTGTTTGCGAGTAGTGTTGTTAAATCTTTGGCGTGTGTTTTGACGTTATGCATGGTGTTATTGATCTGGTTTTGATCAAGTGTGGAACGCACATTAAGAATATTCAGGATCAGCAATGGTAAAAACCCTTGTATCAATAGAAAGATAACAAGGGGAATGGTAATTAATTTAGCTAGTGATAACTTCTTTTTGAACTTCATATTTTTTATAGTGACAATTTTATAGCGAACAGAAATAGATGGCAAGAAAGTGATACTTTAGTTATTCACCGCAGCATTGATTTCTTTTGTGAATGCGGAATACCAGTCTTGGAATGCTTCGTCATTGATATACTTGTTCAGTACATCCTCTCTGTTGTTTCCTTCACTGATTTCTTTCTGGATTGCTTTTTTGTCTTTGTCTGCTTTGGTTTGCAGGTTGTTATCTAATAGGTTTCGAATGTTATTACTTGCGGAAAAATGCTTCAATGTATATCCATCATTTAATAGTGAACCATCATTCATAATATGTTCAACAACATCTTTTGTTTTCTGAGATACTTCTAGATTGTTTTCAGAGATTGTTTTTTCAAATGTATCAATATTGAAAGCATCTTTCTTTACTGGCAGATATGTAGATTCAGATGTGAAACGTAGATTATTCTCTGTTTCTGTAAACCACTTTAGAAATACACAAGATGCATATTCTTCCTCCGGTGTACTTTTTGTAACAACCATACCTGCACCTTGCTGGATCGTAGCATTGTTTCCGTCTTGAAATACTGGTGCATCCATAATGACATAGTCAATGGGTGTAGAAGTACCATCAACTTCGACATTGTCTGGGAAATAGGGTGCAGATACGGAAGAACCTGTATAGCAAAGTAGATCACCAGTTTTTACATCATCACTTCTGAATTTGCCAGAAGCATCAAAGTATCCTTTTACATATGGTACATAGTAGTTATCCCGTAGTTTTCTGAGCTTATCTTTGTCTAAATGCAACGTTGCCTTATTGTTGTCTACGGTGTAGAGATCTTGTCCTAACTGCTTCATTCCAACAAGGAAATAGTTAGACATGGAATCTCTTCCATGAACTACCACACCTGATACGTAGTTCCGATGTGGTATCCCTGTGATGTACTCTTCGCATACAGAGAAGGGTATTACCATAGGGATTTTGATTCTTGTGGCCTGTAGTTACGCACCTTACGGCTGTCACTATGGTTTCACAATGGCCGGCTCACGCGACCTCTACTGTTTTTACACAGTTACCTGTTTAAATCTGCAAATGCAAAAACTTCTGGATTCAACAGATTTGTTAATATTACTGATGATGTATCACAGCCTGCTTTTCTTAAAATATTTGCAGCACCATTGATATCTGCATTCAATACAGTTCCATCTGATGTACGATATAAGCCTCTTTGAATACGCTTTCCAGAAAAATGATGTTTTGTTCCATCACCTTCTACATAAACCGGGATATCATCGCTGTCCAGGAAACTTGCTTTACTTGTATATGACTCTTCATTTCTGACGACAGTTACGCCATACTCACAGGCTTTCAATTCAATCATGGATTTGAGCATTTCAAAAGGAATGCTGACAAAATTCTG
>CAKVBD010000052.1 GCA_934725105.1 uncultured Bulleidia sp.
AGTCGATTATCGCTTGCTGAACTGCGGAGCGCGACGAGCTGCTTTGAGACCGTACTTCTTTCTTTCCTTCATACGAGAATCACGTGTGAGGAATCCAGCCTTCTTAAGAACTGGTCTGTAATCAGCACTAGCTTCAAGTAAAGCACGAGCGATACCGTGTCTCATTGCACCGGCCTGGCCTGTATAACCACCACCGTATACGTTGATCTTGATATCAAACTGATCTTTTGTCTCTGTAAGTACTAATGGAGCATTAACTTCCATACGAAGAGTAGCCTGTGGAAGGTATTCTTCTAATGTACGTCCATTGACTGTGATGTTACCTGTTCCCGGAGTCATAAAAACACGGGCAACAGACTTCTTTCTACGTCCTGTTCCGGCGTAGCTAACTGTCTTCTTCTTTGTTGGCATTGTCTTTTATTCCTCCTTACTTAACCTTGAGCTCAACTGGCTTCTGAGCTGCATGTGGGTGATCAGGTCCTTCATAAACAAATACATGCTTACGTTGAACATCACCGAGCTTAGTATGAGGGAGCATACCCTTGATTGCCTTTTCTACCCATTCAACTGTGTACTGTTCACGCATAACCTTTGTGGATCTAACACGTAAACCATTTGGCCACTGTGAATGTGAATAGTAGAATTTCTTGAAATCCTGGTCGCCTGTAATCTTAACCTTGTCAGCATTGATTACGATAACATAGTCACCGCAGTCAACGTTAGGTGTGTAAGTTGGCTTGTGCTTACCTCTTAATACTGTAGCTACTTTTGTTGAAAGACGTCCGAGTGTAGCATCTGTAGCATCAACTACATACCATGTACGGACAACTTCGCTTGGCTTTAACATCGTTGTTTGACGCATAATCTTTTTTTCTCCTTTACTGAAAATGTAACTTTACCGGGGCTACATTTTTGGCATGGAGTGCCATGTTTGATTCTAGTAGTCCGAGGCTATAAAGTCAATCTTTTTTTTCTGTTTTTAAATAGTTTTTTGTGTGATCGTATGGAACACATTCAAAATGTTCGATATTCCATGTTTTCATTTTAGAGATGATTTGATTCTTCACTTCTTCAATATACTTTTGATCACTCATATCATAGAGATAAATGCATACTTTTTCCTGTTCCACAACAAGACATCCCTTCATCTCTTGATTGTTTCTTGTACAGACTGCATAAGCATATGGGAATATTTTATCTCTCACTCTTTCTTCAATATCTTCGATATTCCATGCATCGTTGCAAAGTCTATCACCTCTCAGAAATTCTCGAATTTGAATATTCTCATTCAATGCAACCATTTCAAAATAATCCACGTATTCCAACGTCAATCCATTTGCTGGGGCATTATGACGTTTCACTGAACGGTCCTTTGCTTCCAGCATTTCTTTCACATCCTCTATTGTTTTCTTTCCCCTGCCAACATCTAAGATAGCAGCAGACATCATTCTAACTTGATATCTCAGAAAACCTTTTCCAGTAAATGTCAAAGAAATCATATTTCCATCTTTCTTACAAGACACATCATAAATAGAACGCACCTGAATAGGATATTCCACTAAAGATGAAGAATTAAATGAGGTAAAATCATGTGTTCCTCGAAACAATTGAATACATGCTTCCATTTTTTCTATATCTAATGGATACGGAAACTGGCATGCATACTCTCT
Source organism: uncultured Bulleidia sp. (assembly GCA_934725105.1). Classification (GTDB taxonomy): domain Bacteria; phylum Bacillota_I; class Bacilli_A; order Erysipelotrichales; family Erysipelotrichaceae; genus Bulleidia. Next base: position 1,671 of record CAKVBD010000052.1, read on the forward strand.
AGAAAACACATCATACGGACCATTATTGATTCTGTATGTATATGTTTTATAACGCACATTAAATCTTGCATGAAAGATAAGATCTTTTTCTTCAACACTTAAGATATGAATATCGTCTGGAAGAAATGCATTGATTGCTCCCATCCATTTTCTCGCATTCATATTTCTATCACTGTCAAACATGAATACCTGTCCACGTGCATTTACACCAGCATCTGTTCTACCAGAAGCAGTAATTGTGATTTTTGTCTGTGCGATTTTTTCTAAAACTTTTTCTATCTGTTCCTGCACTGAAGTTCCACGTGTTTGAGACTGCCATCCTTCATAATGGTCCCCCACATAGGAAACAACACATTTATATCTCATCGAAACCACGCAATCCAGATAATGACACCCATCAACACTGCGCAACAAGCCAATAAGAACCAGTCTTGTTTCTTCATTTCCAATTGCTTGTAGCGTGTCCTAGGTAAACCAGGTGCATATCCTCTTGCTTCCATCGCATTTGCAAGATCTTCTGCTCTTTGGAATGCTGATACAAATAAAGGAACAATCAAAGAAAGAATTGCCATCACTCTTTCCATCAGCTTTCCTTCCTTCATATCCACACCTCTAGATTCCTGTGCTTTGATAATACGTGCCGTTTCATCAATCAAATCCGGAATAAAACGCAATGCAATACTGATCAGCATCGCAATTTCATGAGATGGTAAACCAATCTTCTGAAAAGGACTCAATAAATCTTCAATACCCAATGTCATTTCCAATGGTTTTGTTGTAGCAGTCAGACATGTTGTAATCATAATCATCAAAAGAAGTCTTACCGCAATATATAATGTCTGAAAAACTGCATCTGAATACAATGACCAGCTGCCAATTGTAAACAATACTGTACCCGTCTTCAATACCAAAGCATTAATCACAAGCAGGAAGAAAAGCATAAACAACATTGGCTTCATAGCTTTCCAGATAAAAGAAACAGAAAGCTTTGACAATATGATAACAACAGATACACTCACAAATATCACACCATAGCCAATCCATCCTGCAGGAAAAAAGATTGTAATCAGCAACAATAACATTGCCATGATCTTTGCACGAGGATCCAGCTTATGAATTGGTGAATCTAAAGGTAAGTAACGACCAAGTGTAAAATTACCCATCTCACTTAACCTCCTTTGCGATATAATCTGCCAGCTCTTTCATATTCACAACACTCTCAGGAATATCAAAGCCTTTTTCATTCAACATTTCTTTCATGCGAACGATATAAGGCGGCAAAATATTCAATTCTCTGCACTTCTTTGGATCAGAGAAGAATTCACGCGCTGTACCATGAAGCTTTACTTGTCCCTTTTCTAGAACAACAACATCATCACAATACGTATACACATTCTCCATATCATGTGTAACCATCAATACTGTCTTGTGCATTTCTTTATTCAACTTAGAAAACAAAGCCATCATAGAAGCAGTACCCGCTGGATCCAAACCAGCTGTTGGTTCATCCAGAACAAGAACCTTAGGATCCATCGCAAGAATACCCGCAATCGCAACTCTTCTTTTCTGCCCACCAGATAATTCAAGAGGGCTCTTTTCAAAATAAGATTCATCCATCCCAACAAGTTTCAAAGCATCTTTTGCACGCTTCGTTGCTTCTTCTTCATTACATCCAAAATTCTTAGGTCCAAATGCAACGTCCTTAATAATTGTTTCCTCGAACAATTGATATTCAGGAAACTGGAAGACAAGTCCAACTTCACCTCTGAGTGCTTTTAATTTCTTCGCTTTTTCACCAGCTACAATATCACGATCTAAAATATGAACAATTCCAGCATCTGGTAATAAAAGTGCATTCAAATGCTGCACTAAAGTACTCTTCCCAGAACCCGTCTGACCAATAATTGCGGTCATTTTCCCTTCTGTAATTTCTAGATTGATATTCCTTAATGCCTGGTATTCATATGGTGTACCAGCACTATACGTATGACTTACATTTTCGAACGCAATCGGCATAGCTCATTCACCATTCCTTCCATTGTGATACATCTATCTACAGTTACTCCTCTTTTCTTCAGCTCATCAGCTAATTTCAAAGAAAATGGAATATCCAGTTTCATTTCTTTTAATTTCTTTTCCTGCTGGAAAACTTCTTGTGGAGTACCCGTTAAAACAACTTTTCCTTGATCTAATGCAACTACATAGTCAGAGCTAGCTACTTCATCAATATCATGTGTAATTGATAAAATTGTCAAAGAACTTTCTTTATGCAATTTCATAATTACTTTCTTGATTTCATCTTTTCCATCTGGATCAAGCATACTTGTCGCTTCATCAAAGATCAAAAGCTTTGGTTTCATCGCTAAAACTCCAGCAATCGCAACACGCTGCTTCTGTCCGCCACTTAAATGCGTAGGTTCCTGATCCATAAAATCGCTCATCTTAACAAGCGCAGCATTTGTATCAATGATTTCATCCATCATAGATGGTTCAACACAATGATTTTCCAGTCCAAATGCAATATCATCACGCACAGTCGCACCAATAAACTGATTATCTGGGTTTTGAAAAACAATGCCAATACGAGAACGAATCTTTGCCAGATTTTCATTGTTCAATGCAATACCGTCAATTGTAATCGTTCCACTTGCACTCTCAAGCAAACCCATGATCAATTTCGCAATTGTAGATTTACCGCTCCCATTATGCCCAACAATTGTTGTATAGCTACCCTCTTCAACTGAAAAAGAGACGTTGTCAATCGTCTTTCCCTCTTCTTCATATGAAAAATTTAAATCTTTCACTTCTAGAATTGCCATATACGCCTCTTTTATTGATTTAAGTTAACTAAAAGTTCAACTAAACTTCTAATGCGATCACACTTTGCATCGCGATGTAATCTCTTACGGTCAAGTAATACCGCATGGATTCCCGCATCACTTGCTTCCATAACATTTGTTTCAAGATCACAAGATACATATAATACTTCTTCATTCTTATAAGAAGTCATTTCAGATGCCTTTGCATAAAATGCAGGAGATGGTTTACTTACACCAACATTCTCAGCACTCAATATTCCAAACGGATGAAGATTATTTCTTCTAGTAACGACATGAATATAATCTTCTGAATGATTTGTAAGAATGTATACAGGTAATGTACATTTCGCAAAAAATTCTTTCACATCATCATGAATTGGAGCATACATCCAGAAATTCTGTAAAAGTGTATGGATCTGTTTACGGTCTTTCTTCAAGTTGTAATTATCAATCGCAGATGTAATGATCTTGTCTTCCATTTCATCCATTGTCATGAAATTCTCACCTTGAGATACAGCTTCTAAAGCTGTCAATTCTTCTTTATAAAATGCAACTACTTCTTCTTCTGTTTTAAAATTACTATTTTTAATAACTTCACTAATCAGTTCTGAATAATCCTGGCCTTTTGCGGCTATCATTCCACTCGCAAAATCTAATATAATTGCTTTAATCATAATCACCTTCCAAAAACTCGCACATTATACCATAATTATGCCTTTTTCGATAGTATAATATATCTAAGAAAAAAGAGTACATATTCAATGGAGGAACAAAATGAATATCCAACAATTTCAACATGATCGATTCGGTTTATTTTTGCATTGGGGACTATATGCAATCCCAGCCAGAGGAGAATGGGTAAGAAATAATGAAGAAATGAAAGAAGAAGACTATATTCCATATGCCTCAGAATTCAATCCAGATTTATTTGATCCAAAACAATGGGCAAAAGACGCAAAAGAAGCAGGTATGAAATACGCAGTCATGACCGCAAAGCATCATGATGGATATTGTCTGTTCAATACGAAAACAACAACATGGAAATCGGATAGAGACTATATCAAAGAATTCTTAGAAGCTTTCCGCAATGAAGGATTAAAAGTAGGACTCTATTATTCATTATTAGACTGGCATCACCCAGACTATCCACACTATCAAGACTTGCATCATCCAATGAGAAATCATCCTGAATGCTCCAATGAAAATAGAGACTTTTCAAGATATCTAGACTACATGCATACACAAATCAAAGAATTGCTAACAGAATATGGAAAGCTAGATATTATGTGGTTTGATTTTTCCTATGGAAATATGAGAAAAGATACATGGGATGCCAATAAAATTGTTTCCATGGCAAGAGAATACCAGCCAGATATGATCATTGACAATCGCTTAGAAGGAGATGGCATTTATCAAGGAACGATCAGAGAAGAACATCCAAGCTTTACAGCGGGTGACTTTACTTCTCCTGAACAAATGATCCCACCAACAGGCATTACAAATATCAAAGGTGATCCAATTCCTTGGGAAGCATGTCTAACAATGAATGAACATTGGGGATACTGTTCCAAAGATACAAATTATAAATCTGCAAAGCTCATCATCAGAACACTCGTTGAATGCGTCAGCAAATCCGGCAATCTGATCTGTAATGTTGGACCAGATGCAAGAGGATGTTTCCCATCACAATCTAGAAAGATTCTTCATGAAATTGGTGAATGGATGAAATACAATCAAGCTTCTATTTATGGATGCAGGAAATGCGATCTAGAAAAGCCAGAATGGGGAAGATATACACAAAAAGGAAATACCATCTATGCACACGTATTAGATGAAAGTGTCTTTGATATTCCAGTACATATTCCAAAGGATAAAATCTTGAAAGTTAGAAGATTATCAGATGGCTCAGAAATCAAGATTCAGACACCATGGAATGCTGAAAGCTATCCAGAATACACATTCTTAAACATCGATACATTAGCACACCAATGTCCAGATCCAATTGATACTGTTATTGAAATCACATTGAAATAAAAAGATTATCCAAAATTGGTTGAGGTTTTGACATATTCCAAAATAACATGATGTTCATAAGGTCTTCATGAAAAATTGACGTTCAAATACTTTGAGGTGCATTTTTATGCATCTTTTTTTATGATTGTATTAGTAATCATCATTTTACGGAAAGGATAAAAAGAAAACAGAAGACTATATGAGTTGCCGCTCAGTCTTCTGCTGTCTTTCAAACAACTACATGATATCTTTTAAATCATCTAAATGCAATATCATTTCTCAAAGTCAGTATGATTCTGAAATCAGAAGAATCGTTACTATTCACCGATAAATGAAAATAAAGAGAGCAGTCAATCGATCTAAACAATCAGATCCTGCTCTCTTGTCTTTTTCGGTCGCTATCCAAGAAGGATCTGTGTTCCAGACTGTCCTGAATTCATCATCATCAAAGTACAGCAGCTTCAGACTGTATATGTGCTGATATTCAAATTCGCTGCTGATTTTTCTATTGGTACTTGTGAAAAGGTATCCACGATAAGTTGATCCCATTTAGATCCGTCATGATGGGAATAATGCGTAAGCTGACCATTATCATAAGTGAAGCGTTTATGAGAGCAGCTGCATTTCAGCATAGGTTTACCATCTATCGATTTTATCCTTTGCGTATTGATCTAGATTATTGTAAAAGTTAACGAATTCTGTATCTTTCATAATGGCATTGCAAATAATAGTTTCCTTTTATGTACCACTATTACTTCCATTCTTTTTTGAGCTCGTGCACTCTATAACGAATGTAGATCCAGTTGCAAATCCATTGTTGATTCTGAATGAGATAGTCAGGACATTTTTCAATAAAATCTTCCCAGTTTGTACATCCACTATTGATCACTTTATAAAATTCTGAATCAAAGTAATCTCCATCAACAGAATGTATCTGATTATCATGGATAATACGTAATTCTTTATTCTCCTTTAACAGCTTTTTCCCATTCTTTTTGAATGCTGACAAACCAACAGGCAACATTTTATTCATAGAAAGATAGTAATTTACCTTCCTATCTAAATCAGAAAAAATATCGGTGTTAAGATCTGTTAAATCCAAACGTGGTAAAAAACAAACATAAGTCGGAATCTGTTCTTTTAGCATTGTACAGGTAATTTCTAAACCGACAATATTATTTACAGTATTAGATATCCAGAATCGGATTTCTTTTGCGTTTTCAAGTGATTCAAAATAATTATCTATATCACATTCCCATCCAGCAATGATATCTTTCGTAAGTGGCCATTGACTGGAGTAGTATTTTTTCGAATTTTCTATCATATGTTCTTTTGTAAATGGTTTTAATAAACCATATTCAAAATGAATCGGACAATCCACAACCTGAAAATCTAAAATACCTTTTTCTCTGTATCCATGTTCAACCAATTCTTTATAGTTGTACTCAAAGCAAATATCAATGATTCTTTTCATTTGATAACTACATCCACAGATTGTATACTTTTACCACCATTCAATACTTCGCCATCAACTAAGTATATGTAGTAGCTCGCTTCACAATGGATTTTATGTCCTTTTGTAAATTCTCTACCAGATCTTTTTTCTGCATTAAATCTATAGGAAGGAACATCTTCCCTTCTATTTATAGATACATTGGAAGCACCATAAGATTGTGTATCTTTGAAAGACACAGTGCCCGATATTCCTTGAATGTGTGCCTCATAATCTAAACCAGTAAGTGTTACCCTCGCTTTTAGATAACGTGTGCCTGAAACTTGAGAAATCGCAAATTCTCTTCTTATTTCATATAATTTTCTTGAAGATCTAACTTGTGATTGGGACTCATAGATTGTATGAGTATCAATATCGTAATATAAATAATCAACTGTTTTTGATAATAGTTCATCTGAATGGTTTTTTGTATTTTCTTCTGCCAAAACAGGTGTACCAGATAAAATCAGGGAAATTATACACATAAGTGATATTATAATTTTTTTCATATACTTAAACTCCTTTACATCTTATAATTTTTAATATCATGATTGTGATGTTGTAACCACTAAATTATTTAATTGCGAATTGCATACTTAAATTATCTCCATTTTTATACCTTGCTATATACATAACCATTTCCTTCCTTATGAACTTTATATATTTTTTACTTAAAATTACAATTAATTGGTCTTCCTGTCTTTATATTGTGTATTCTTCAATTTAAATCAAATCAGAAATAAATTATATATAACCTGTGATTCAATTATAAAGCTTGAAAGAAGAATTAAGTCTATCAAAAAAGTTACAATAGTATACTTTTTTGATATTCAATCATTTATCAATAAGTAATTATAACTGATGTTGTAAATAAAATATAATTGTTATTTTATTTCAGAAATATATTTTTCAATCGTAACTTCATCGATACCACCATTGTAAGCTGTAATACCCCTGAGTTTTACAGTCAGACATAATGAAATACTTTCATTTTCAGCTTAAATGCTGATTTTTTTATGTCAATTCTTTA
>CAKVBD010000053.1 GCA_934725105.1 uncultured Bulleidia sp.
AAAAAATAACACCTATCCTTCAAAGAAAACAATGAACTTTGTTGAAAATAATGAAGCAAAAAATAATCGTACAGCATTGATTGTGTTTGGTGTATTTCTTGTATTCCTTGTTTTATTTACAAAGTTTGGTGTCATTGATCGTATCAGTGAAACAAATGCATTGATGAGTCAATATCAGACCAACAGTAAACAGCTTGATGCACTCAAAGAAGAATTAAAAGACTATGATGCGATTGAAGAAAAATATAATGCACTTGTTGGTTCTTTCTTGTCGGAAGGAGAAAGAAACTGCTTGAACCGCACAGATTTATTAAAAATGGTAGATGAAGATATTCTTCCACAAGTATCCGTTGCGAATATTTCTATCAGTGATAACAAAATGAGCGTATATACATCTTTAACAGATCTCAATACAATTTCTAGAGTTGTTGATATTTTACAGAAAGATGAAAGAACAAGCTATGTAACGGTTTCCAGTACAGTGAGTGACAGTGAAGATTCTTCTAAGGTGTCTGCGACAATTGAAATTACATGTCAGAATGAAGGAGGTAATGAATAATGTTAAAACATAAATTCTCTCTTCGTGAAACGATACTGGTATGTATTGCCGCAGTTCTTGCATTGGGTATTTTCTATTATGAAGCAATTGAAAAGAACTATCAGAAAGCATTACATCAATACGATACAACAAATATGCAATCTGAAATGGATCTTCTAGATGTGAAAGAAGCAAAAATGAGAAGCATGGAAAGCTATATTGAAGAACATAGTGATGCAAATCAAGGAGAAGTTGCGGTATATAACAATCTGGCAAATGAAATTGATGCATTGGCAAATATTCTTCAGCCAACTGCTTCAAATGTTTCCATTCAGTGGGCAGAACCATATTTAACAGATACAATCGTTAGAAGAAATGCAGATATTACATGTACTGTTCCAAGTTATGTCATTGCGGAAAGTGTGATTGATCAAATTGTGAATCTACAATATAAGTGCATTATCTCATCGTTATCCATTTCCAGCAGTGATACAATGAGCGTAGATACATCCACAGGTGTTTCCGTTAGTATGACAGTGACATTCTTTGAAACAATTGATGGTGCAGGCAATACCAACGGATTAACAGAAGCACAATGAGCAGGGGTTAATATATGAAAAATAAAAGATTAGGTGAAATGCTCGTTGATGCGGGTATATTGAGTGAAAAGCAGATTGAAGAAGCAATTGCTCTGCAAAAAGATTCAGGAAAAAGATTAGGTACAATTTTACTAGAAAATCATTTTATTAATGAAACACAATTGATTGAAGTATTGAGAATCCAGTTAGGTATTGATTTCATTGATTTGAACAAAACAAAGATTGATCCATACATGGCTGGTGTTGTTCCAAAAGCTATTGCACAACAATATCGTGTTGTTGCGTTTCGAAAAGAAAAGAATGTGATTCTTTTAGCGATGGAAGACCCTCTAAACTTTAGAGCATTAGAAACAGTAAAACAGACTACTAAGTGTAAAGTTCGTCCATATATTGCGTATTCTGAAGCAATTGACCGTGCAATTTCTGTATTGTATGAAAATGAAGGTGCATCCATTGCGATTGCACAGATGGAAGCAGAAAAAGGATCAGAAATGACTGTAGAAGATCTTGTACAGAAGAAAGAACAAGATCAAAGTTCTTCTGCACCAACTGTAAAACTTGTAAACTCTATTTTAGAAAGAGGGATTGCGGAAAAGGCATCCGATATTCATATTGAACCAAGAGAAAATGATGTGCTTGTACGTATTCGTGTTGATGGAAGACTGAATCGTATTTTAACGATTCCAAAATCTTTGCAGGAATCTGTCATTTCTCGTTTAAAAGTTATGTCAGAAATGAATATTACGGAACATCGTGTACCTCAGGATGGTAGAGCACAATACGTTCGTCAAGGAAAAGAAATAGATTTACGTTTGAGCTGTCTTCCTACAATTTATGGGGAAAAGATCGTTGTACGTATTCTTGCGCGTGAAAAGAGCAGTTTGAATCGTAAGGGTATTGGCATTACAGAAAGAGATAATGAAAGATTTTCTCGTATTTTGAAGAATAGTTCTGGAATGATCATGATCGTTGGACCAACTGGTTCTGGTAAAACAAGTACACTGTATACAATGATTGAAGAATTAAAGAGTGACAGTGTGAATATGATTTCTTTAGAAGATCCTGTGGAATTCCAGATTGAAGGTGTTACACAGGTAGCAATCAACGAAAAAGTTGGTTTGACATTTGCGAGTGCATTACGTTCTTGTTTACGTCAGGATCCAGATATTATCTGTGTTGGTGAAATTCGAGATGGGGAAACGGCAACCATTGCGATGCGTGCTGCGATGACAGGACACCTTGTTTTAACAACTGTTCATACTGAAGATGCGGTAAGTGCAATTGACCGTTTAAAAGATTTAGGGGTTGAACCATATCTTATTGGTGGATCTTTAAGAGGTGTTGTATCTCAAAGACTTGTTCGAAAGATCTGTCCAAACTGCAGAAGAGAAATTCAGCCAGACAGAGATTTACTAGATCTAGCCAAAATCAATCCTGTGGGAAAACATTTCTATGAAGGTAAAGGCTGTTCCATGTGCTTTGATTCTGGATATCGTGGAAGAATTGGTGTTTTTGAAATCCTGCAGGTTACTTCACATATTCGTGATGAAATCTCAGAAGGGAAAAACGGAACAGAATTACGTAAGATCGTAAAAGAAGAAGGTAATTTTACACCAATGATAGAAAATGGAAGAAATTTAGTCGTAGAAGGTATTACAACACTACAAGAAGTTGTAGATAAAGTTGTAACCGTGCAATAGGTGTAAGTTATGATCAGCTATAGATATAAAGCACTGAGTAGAGATGGTGCAAAAGTCAATGGTGTTGTTGAAGCCATTGATGAAATGCATGCCGTTGAAAAAATCAGAGAAAAGTGTCCGATTGTAATTGATATCAGTGAAGTGAAGACTGGTGGCATTTATGATATTTTAAATATTGAAATTGGTAAAAAGGTAGATGTGAAGGCGTTGTCTGTGATGTGTTCTCAATTTGCGATTATTTTATCTGCGGGAACCCCAATCAATCAGGCTTTACATATGATTGCTTCACAAACACAAGATAAAAAATTAAAGAAAATGCTTGAAAAGGCATATGAAGATGTCAATCATGGTAGTAGTGTAGAAGCTGCATTTCGAAAGAATTACAATGGATTGCCTGAAGTATTTCTAGAAACAATTCGTGCAGGTGAGATTTCTGGATCTTTACCAACATCTTTTGAAAACATGCATCTATATTTTGATAAGCAATTTAAAAATACACAAAAACTGAAATCAGTAACGAGTTATCCAATGTTTGTTCTTGCGATTGCGGTGATTGTGGTAATCGTTGTGATGGTGATGGTCGTTCCAACATTGACAAGTGTCTTTTCAGATCTTGGTGGTGACCTTCCTGTGATCACAAAGATGTTGATAGCGATCAGTAACTGGTTTGGCAAGTACTGGATGATACTTGTTGGAATCATTTGTGCATTGATTGTTGGTATCAAAGTGACGACAAGTGGTGAAGATGGAAAGATTCGAAAGGGAGAATGTCTTTTAAAACTCCCAGTGATTGGCAATATTAATCTGCTTTCTTCTTCACAGGAGTTCTCAAATACAATGGCGACGCTGCTGGACGCTGGATTAAGTGTTTCTGAAGCGTTGCGCGTTACTTCGAAATGTTTGAATAATGATGCGATTGCTCGTGAAGTTTATGCAATGGCAGAAAAGGTTGAAACAGGTGTATCTTTAAGTGATGCAATGAATAAAAGTAAATATTTACCACAGGTTCTAAGAGAAATGAGCGGTGTAGGTGAAAAGAGTGGAGAACTTGTCGCAACACTGAAAACAATTGGTGATTATTATACAAATGAAACAGATTTTGCGATGAAATCTGCGCTAGATAAATTAGAACCAGCAATGCTTGTATTACTTGCATTGTTTGCAGGATTTATTGTTGTGGCAATCTATTTACCAATGTTTACGATGTATAGTTTAATGTGAGGTGCAGTATGCCAGATTTAAAAAAGAATTATACAAAAGAAGAAGCAAAGACGTTAGTAGAATCTTTACGTATGATAGTAGATTTTGCACGTATCTTAACGAAAGATGAGATTGAAGGAAGACAGAATTTAAAAAATGATCCTAAACTAAAATACTGCTATCGCGCATTACAAAAAGATGCTCCATGTGAAAACTGCATTTCTACAATTGCCATGGAAAATAAGAGTGATTCAACAAAAATTGAATTTATCAATGGACAATGTTATCAGTTCTTTGCACGATATATCATTGTGGATGGTGTGGAGTGTTCTGTTGAATCAGCAATGAAAATTAATGAGAAAGTATTGGTGGATTCCATTGGATATAAAGAACTTGTTGAAAAATATTCCGCAACATATGCAAGCATGTACACAGATCCATTAACAGGTGTATATAATCGTGCGTATTATGAAAAAGTTGAAAAGAATGTGAATACACCTGCAGGAATTGCGGTAATCGATATTGATGACTTCAAGTTATGTAATGATATCTATGGGCATAAAGCTGGAGATGTTGCTTTACAGACAGTAACACAAATCATTCGAAATAATATTCGTAGTAATGATAAGATCATACGTATTGGTGGAGATGAAATCTTATTGATCTTGGATGGAATTCAAGAAGAAAGCTTTGAAAGAAAACTTGAAAGAATTCGCTCACAAGTTCGTATGGCACGTGTGAAAGGCTATAATAAGCTGCAATTATCAATTTCTGCCGGTGCGGTGGTTTCTATGACAGAAATAAGAGAGGTATCCGTTGCAAAAGCAGATCGATTGATGTATATTGCGAAATCTTCAAAGAATCGTGTTGTTTCTGAATGGAATGAAAATAAACAGATGATCAATTCCTTGAATGAAAGAGATGATAATAAACCTCTTGTTCTTGTTGTTGATGATTCTGATATGAATCGTTTCCTTCTTTCACAAATCTTACTGGACGATTACAATGTGATAGAAGCATGTGATGGTGTAGAAGCAACGCAAATCATTCAAGATCATTTTAAAGAACTTTCCATTGTTCTACTGGATATTGTTATGCCTAGAATGGATGGATTTGGTGTTCTAGAATTTATGAATGCGAATGATTTGATTCAGGATTTACCAGTCATTATGATTTCCAGTATGGATGAAGGCAGTGCAATGCGTCGCTGCTATGAGTTAGGTATTTCTGATTATATTCGCCGCCCTTTCTCTGCAGATGTTGTTGGAAAACGTGTATTTAATATCGTTCGTTTGTATCAAAGACAAAGAAATCTGCAAAGAGAAATTCGTGAACAGGTAGAAGAAAGAGAAAAGAATTCTAGAGTCGTTACATCCATTATTTCTCATGTTGTAGAGAATCGTAATGGTGAAAGTGGACCGCATGTAATCCATGTCGAACAAATAACAGAAATCATTCTGAATCGCTTAACAGAATTAACGGATATGTATAAGCTTTCTAAAGAAGATAAAAAACAGATTTCTTTAGCGAGTGCATTACATGATATTGGTAAAATTGGAATTGATGAAAAAATTCTGAATAAGCCTGGAAAACTGACAGATGAAGAGTATGAAATCATGAAGACACATACAACAATTGGTGCAATCATGATTCGTCAGGTGCAGATGGAAGAAGATGATACTCTCATTCAATTTGCATATGAAATCTGCAGATGGCACCATGAAAAGTGGGATGGAAAAGGTTATCCAGATGGATTGAAAGGAAACTATATTCCAATTTCTGCACAGGTTGTATCAATTGCAGATGTATATGATGCTTTGGTGTCAGAGAGAGTATATAAGAAAGCCTATTCTCATGAAAAGGCAATAGAAATGATAATCAATGGAGAATGTGGAAAATTCAATCCGTTGTTAATACAATGTCTGAAAGACTGTTCAGATCGTATTCAGCTGGTTGAATCCAAAAATTCTCGAAATCGCGTTAGATAATTTTTGGAAGAATATAGGTGAATGAAATGGGACAAGATCAGATACTTTTAGAAATGTTTAATCAAGGAAAAAGAGCAATGTACGTTGTACATGTTCTTTTAGATGATCATTCGCAACCTGTAGACTGGGTCTTTGTTTATGTGAATCAAAAAGCAATGGAGTTATCTGGTTTTACAAGAGAAGATTTATACGAGAAAAAGTATTCTGAAGTGTTCCCAAATCAAAAGAATAAGTGGCTGGAAAAATATTCTGAAGCAGCATGGGATGGAAAGACCGTTGAACTAGATGAATTCTCTGATGAATTTGGAACAATGATTCATTTGAAAATTACGCCTACACATCAAAAAGGATATTGTCTTTGTTATATTTCAGATACAAAAGATGAATTGATGGCTGCTTTAGAATATAGAGAAGGCATTGATACAGAACAAAGAAAAACTTCATTATTGAATGCACTTTGTATTGATTATACAGATGTATATTTATGTGATTTGAAAAAAGATTCATTAGAAATGATCAAACAAGGTAATTATTCGCATAATAACTTGTTGAGTTCCATTCTAGAAGAAAAAGATCTGAATTCATACTCAAAAAGATTCCAGTATTATTTTAGAAATCTGATTGTTGAGGATAGAAAACAAGATTTTTGGGAGTATATGCGTCCAGAAGTTTTGATGCGTGAATTACGAAAGCAAGATAGTTTACAATATCGTTATCAGACAATTCCTAATCCAGCAGGAAAAGAATATTTTAATATTAAAATCGTTCGTATGCATGTAGATGAAGAACGTTTTCAGGTAATCATTGGAATTCAGCCAATTGATGAAATCGTTCAAAAGGAAAATGAATATCAAATGCAACTGGAATACGCTTTGAAACAGCAGGAAGCTAGAACAGAAGTCATACAGTCACTTGCATCGCAATATCAGGAAATGGTTGTATTGAATTTTGAAGAAGATAAGTATTCTATTATTAATGGACAAGAAAGTGGTTTTTATATTGCACAGCCAAAACATTCTTTACAAAATCTACATGATATATTGTTTGATAGGAATTTGAATGTTGAATTCAAAAAACAAGAAGAAGTAAAAGCATTTTTTGATCTTTCAACGCTGCAAAAACGATTGCGTCATAAAAACTTTATCAATATGGAAGTAGAATCTAGAAACAATCACTGGTATCGCGCAACGTATATTTCTAAAAAGCGTGATGATAATGGAAATGTATTAGAAGTCTTGTTTGTTGTAAAAGATATTCATGAAGAAAAAATGAAAGAATTAGAAGCAAAAGAAAGACTTGAACAACAAGAGAAGGCTTTGCGTGATGCTTTACAGATGGCAGAAAATGCAAATCAAGCAAAAACAACATTCTTGAATAATATGTCTCATGATATTCGTACACCAATGAATGCAATCATTGGCTATACTGCTTTAGCAGCAACGCACATTGATAACAAAGATGCATTAAATGACTATTTGACAAAGATCAATATTTCATCAAAGCACTTATTGAGTTTGATCAATGATGTGCTAGATATGAGCAGAATTGAAAATGGGGTTGTGAATATTGAATGTCATGAAGTTCATATTCCAGATATCCTTCATGATTTGACCACAATTATTCAAGGCAGTATTCATTCAAAACAGCTGGATCTTTGTGTTGATACACAAGATATTGTTCATGAAGATGTCATTACAGATAAGCTGCGTCTAAATCAGATCCTATTGAATCTAACGGGAAATGCGATTAAATTTACGCGTGTTGGTGGTAAAATCAACATTCGTATCAAAGAAAAACCATGTGATGATCCAGGTTATGCATATTATGAATTTACAGTAAAAGATAATGGAATTGGCATGTCAGAGGAATTTGTAAAACATGTATTTGATTCCTTTTCTAGAGAACGTTCATCTACAAATAGTGGAATAGAAGGTACTGGACTAGGCATGGCAATCACAAAGCATCTTGTAAATATGATGGGTGGAACAATTCATGTTAGTTCTGTAGAAGGACAAGGCAGTGAATTTGTTGTGTGTCTCATGATGAAGATCAATGATTCTGCATCGACTTATGAAACGATTCCTTCTTTAGCTGGGGCAAGAGTTCTTGTGGTGGATGATGATATTGATACGTGTATGAGCGTTAGTAAAATGCTTAGAGATATTCAAATGCGTGCAGACTGGACAACTTCTGGCAAAGAAGCTTTGGTCCGCTCTCAAGAAGCATATGAACAGTCTGAACCATTTGAAGCATTTATTATTGACTGGCTCATGCCTGATATGAATGGAATTGAAACGGCGCGAAGAATTCGCTCCAGCATGAAAAATGAAGTTCCAATCATCATTTTAAGTGCATATGATTATTCTGAGATCGAACAGGAAGCTTTGGATGCAGGTGTAACTGCGTTTATTTCAAAACCATTATTTAAATCTGAATTGATTTCTGTATTAAAAAATCCAAAAACCATAAGAAAACAATCAGTGGAAACACTTCACAGCTGTTATGAAGGGAAACATATCTTGCTTGTGGAAGATAATGAATTGAATCGTGAAATTGCTGAAGAGATGTTAAAAGATGCGGGATTTATTGTAGATAGTGTTAATGATGGCATAGATGCAGTAGAAAAAATGAAAGATGTGAATGAAGATGCGTATGATCTTATTCTGATGGATATTCAAATGCCTAAGATGGATGGATATACCGCAACGAAAAAAATTCGTCATCTTTCAAATCAAAGAAAAGCAAATATTCCAATTGTTGCGATGACAGCGAATGCATTCGAAGAAGACAAGAAAAAATCAATGGAAGCTGGTATGAATGCGCATTTATCAAAACCGGTAAATATCAAAAACCTGGTGGAAACATTGGATAGCATATTAAAAAATGATAAATATCAAGTAAGCGTCAAATAAAACCGTGGTATGAAAAAAGAATCTTCTGAAGGACAATAGAGTCCACAAGGAGGATCCTTTTC
>CAKVBD010000054.1 GCA_934725105.1 uncultured Bulleidia sp.
GGTACTTCGATTCTAGCAGAATTAGGAGATATACACAACTATTCAAAGCCTTCTCAGATCATTAAATTTGCAGGTGTAGCACCGTTGACCTATGAATCATCACAGTTCACCGCTCAACACACTGCCATTACAAAGAAAGGCTGTAAATACCTCAGAAAGACCCTGTATCAGATCATTACACCTGTCATACAGTACAATCCCGTTTTCAAGAAATTCTATCTGCTGAAGATAGCTCAGGGAAAAGGACACAGGTGTGCACAGGGTCACTGTGTAAGAAAACTCATGCGAGTCATCTATCACCTGTTAAGCACAGGTACACAGTTTGATCCAGCTTTATTGCGATAGACATAGAAACAAATGAATTACAGCCAACAGCTTCTGCTGAAGTTGTTTTCATCATGCCTGAATATTCACATTTTCAAAGAACAGATACCTTCTGAAACTAACTTACTCAAAGAATTTCATTTTCAAACTTTTTCATCAATTTCTGTTGACTTTTATATAGTTAGCTTTCTTTTCTTCTAACAAATAAGACGCAGCTTAAAATATAAACTACGTCTTATGAATCATTCATTAAGCTTTTGCTGCGTTGTCTTTAACGAAGTTGTAAGCCTTTGTTGTCTTGATATCCTGCTTGATCATGTCAACAGAAACAAGTGGCTTGATCTTTTCAACTTCCATACCATACTGCGTAGCAAGATCATGGTACTGAGCTTCAACATCTTCGTCTGTTGCTTCTAAGTTTTCAACTTCAGCGATCTTGTTAAGTGTTAATCTTAACTTAACGCTCTTTTCAGCATTTTCTCTGTAGTCATTCTTAACATCTTCTACAGTCTTGCCCATCATCTGTAAGTATTGTGTGAAAGAAATACCATACTGCTGGATCTGAGCAGCCATCTGCTGAATCTGACCATTTACTTCATCTTCAACAAGAGCATCTGGCATATCGATCTTAACATTGCTTGTTAATTCATCGAATAGCTTTTCATCAGCTGCATTTTCAGCCTGTGCCTGCTTAGCAGATGCTAATCTTTCTTTTACTGTCTTCTTAAGATCTTCAACTGTTTCAACGTTAGGAATGTTTGTATCCTTAGCGAAATCGTCATCTAATTCAGGTAATACTTCTCTTGTTACTTCATGAACCTTAACCTTGAATACTACAGCTGCACCCTTGAGGTCTTCAGCATGATAGTCTTCTGGGAATGTTAAGTTCAATTCCTTTTCATCACCAGCCTTGCAGCCAATTAACTGATCTTCGAAACCAGGAATGAATGAACCAGAGCCTAACTTTAAGCCATAGTTTTCAGCCTTGCCGCCTTCGAATGCAACGCCATCCTTGAATCCTTCATAGTCGATCTTAACTGTGTCGCCTTCCTGAGCTTCACCTTCAACTGTTTCAAGATCAGAATACTGCTTTCTCATACGGTCGATTTCTTCATTGAGTTCTTCATCAGTAACTTCAACTGCTTCAACTTCATACTTTAAGCCTTTGTATTCGCCAAGTTCTACTTCTGGCATAACTGCGAATGTGAATACGAGTTCTGCCTTTTCATCATCCATAGACTTAACATCTAACTGTGGCTGAGAAATAGGTGTAAGATTTAATTCTTCAAATGCTTTTCTCATCCATTCATTTGCATTGTCTTCGATAGCCTGAGCCTGTCTTTCAGCCATAGAAACTTTCTTTTCAAGCATAGCTGCAGGAACATGTCCCTTTCTAAAGCCATCGATCTTAGCATTCTTAGCAATCTTGTTGAATGCTTTCTTAACGGCGTTCTTCCATTCTTCGCCTTCGATTGTGACATTCATGTCACCCATTGATTTTTCTTTCAGTGTCCAAGTTGACATTGTTATTCTCCTTTTCAATTCGTGCTTGCCTATTATAGCAAAATTCCATAAATAGTGCCATAAATACACAAAAATTTACATGAAATATAATAGCACTCATATTAGCACTGTCAAGATTTGAGTGCTAATATTTTCAATAATTATTTCAGAATAAATAAAAATGGCATCTCTGCCATTTAACTGAATTGTCGAGAAACATAGCCAATCTGTTTTTTTACATCTTCTAGAATATCATTTCGATCCATCATACGTGTAATTTCTTCTAAGATATCAAACGCCAATGATTGCCCTTCATCTTCCTCATACGATAGTGGCAAAAACATAAATACATCATGAACAAGCATTGTCTTTGCCATTTCATACATATCTGGATTTTTATTCAGCCATTGATTCAATAAAGCATTTGCTTTCAAAAAGCCTTTTGAGTGAGAACATGGGACAAGCGAATCACCATAAAATGTATATTCAACACCATCTTTATTCCAGATAAATTCATCCTGAATTTCCTGTTCTGCAATTGCTTCAACAATTAAGGCAGCTGCTTCAGGATATGGATCATCTTTAAGATAATCCTGTATTTCTTCAATATAGTCTCTTAAATTTCTTTTTATTAACTGTGTTGCGGATATAAGCTGACATTCACTGTTCCCTCTTAGACCATCTAGAATATCATCCACACTTCTTTCTGTATTTCTTTTTTCACTCATTTGAAATCTAAGATCTTTTAATAAAGCATACAGCTGTTTTTCTGTATCTTCTGGAATGTATGGCATGCTTAATTCTTTTTTTATTGTTGCAAATGCCTGTGCATAGTCGCCATCAGCAATGTTCTGTTTGATTTCAGCAATCATTTCATCATAATAATTCGTCATGGTATTAGTATATAATTTTATTTCATTCATCTCAAATACGATTTATAATAGTGACATGGAAGAAATCGTATTAGTTTCAGATAATCATGGTCAAAGAAAACCATTAGAGTATCTCAAAGAGAATTATCCAATCACAGATTATTTCATCCATTGTGGCGATTCAGAAATGCATCCTAACCAGCTATATGGTTTTACAAGCGTACAGGGAAATAATGATTTTTTTCATGCATATCCAAACGAAAGAATTATTACGATAGAAAATCATAACATTCTTGTTGTACATGGTCATATGCATATGATTTTTAATCAGCCACAGCAATTAGCTAGATACGCAAAGAAAGTACATTGTGATATTGTCTTCTATGGACATACACATATTCCACAGGATATTACAGTTGATGGTATTCGCTGCATTAATCCTGGCAGCATCTGGCACAACCGTGATGGGTCAAAGCCTAGCTATATGATTATCCGTTTAGATGGCAAAAATATTGAAGTTGAGAAGAAGGAATACAAATTTTAAAAATTTTTTAAAAAATTTAACAAAAAGGCTTGTCAAACTCTTAACTCTTTGGTATATTTAATGAGCTGTCTTGGTAGCTCAGCTGGATAGAGCACCCGCCTTCTAAGCGGACGGTCAGGAGTTCGAATCTCCTCCAGGACACCATTTAAAAAATCACCGCTGTTTATCAGCGGTTTTTTTGTGCTATACTATTCACATGAACATGAATTTATATCCATATAACTACTATGCTTTACTGATTGCGGTAATACTTGTCATTATTTTCTTGTTTTTGACATTGAAACACTTGGCTTCATTAGCAAAAACAGTGCAGAATATGCAGCCTGCCTTAGAAAATATACAAAAGCAGTCAACTCTAATGCAAATCAAACAGGAAGTATTACAGGAAAAGAAACAGGAAAGTCATAAAAATGATAAATACTTTAAAGTATTGCTTCCTTTACTAGCAGCAATCTACACAACATATCGAGATGATGATGAATGCAATGGTATCAAAGGATACAAAAAAGCATGTAAAACAGTATTTCAGAAAAAGAATACAAATTTATCAAAAATATTCTCTCAGATAAGATAACAAAAACGAGGTCACCCTCGTTTTTGTTATCTTATAGAGAAGTTGTCATACCTAGAATGTAACTGATTGCCATCATGATGCATCCAATCAGAACAACGATACCTACACATTTTGTAATGGAGTAATTCTTTTTTGTTAATAGATAATAAAATACATATGTACAAACGAGTCCAATACAAGCTGGTACAGCATTCAATACATTTGAAGCTACAGAAGACAAACTGCTTGATTGTACAGCTGAAACAAACGTATTTGAAGCACTGACATGCTTTGTTGCCAGTACAATCAATCCACCAACTGTAAATCCACCCATGATTTTAGATGCCTGTGTGAGGTCTTCTTTCTTTTTCATGAGTTTTTCCATGATCTTTGTACCTTGCGCATATCCAATCTTGATCAATACAAAGCGTAATACAACTGTAAGAATCATTGCAGCAACTGCAAATACAGCTATACCCGCAACATTGCCATTATTCGCACCAGGAATACATGCAATGGCTATTGTTGAAAGAATCATCAAGTTAAACAATGCATGAGATAAGCTATTACATAAAACATTCATTGTTGTACGAACAGAACGAATTGTTTCTAGATCACATTTCTGTGCTTCTAATGAAAGCACAACTCCCATAGCAAGTGTAGAAAAGAATGAACCTGTTTCTACATATTCAAGGTTGTGTCCCATTGCTAAAGCAAGATCTTCTTCATTTTCATGAATCTTTTTCAGGGCTGGCGCTAATGCATGACACCATCCATATGCTTCTCCTGTTTCACTGTTTTTAGAAGCACTTACCATAAAGGAACGCAATGCAACCTGATTTAATGTTTTCTTGTCTAAAGGAAATGCTTCATTTTTATTTGTATACTGTGTAATTCCTACCACCATTTTTCTGCACCTCCTTTAATTGTGTTGACTGGCTTGCTTTCTTCTTTTTTCACTGTTACTGTTTCTTTTTGTGAAGAACGGAAATGAAACCATCCTAAAGCAAATGCAATGCATGCTACTATTGTTCCAGATACAGCAGTAGAAGTCATAGATACTAAGATCAAACCAACCGCAACACCAAGTAAAACTGCACCAGTAAGGTCTTTTCCACCCATGTTTCTTAACAGAATCGCAAATGCAATACATGGCATTAAAGAAGCAATTGTCATGATTCCAATCATAACGAATGGATATGTGTAAATAAATGCTGATAACGTTGCATTGATACTAGATGCATTGTTCATCATGAAATAAGCAACACCTACATAGACAAGTGCATTGATCAGCATCAATACAAACTGCATCATACCAACTTTTTTATCATCTTGTTTTTCACAGGCTTTTCTAACTGCTGGTAAAAATAATGTGTTGAATAAATTCAAAACATATTCTAATGCAATTCCCGCAACAAGAAATGCACTTGCATTTGTGATAGATGCATCTACACCACCACTCACCAAAAATGAAGAAATGATAGAAGTAAATAAGAATCCACTTTCTACAGGTACATATTCACTCAATGACTGATATGCAATGTAATACACTTCTAATGCTCCTCCAAGTAACATACCCTCTTTCAAATATCCTAAAGAAGCACCAAGTAAAGTACATGCGACAAGAGGTCTTTGTAAGATATGTGAAAAACAGTATTTATCTAAGACGATCAACAAAACAATGATCAAAGGTAAAACTGACATAATTTATATTCCTTTCCTTTTTCCAGAAATTATTATATCAAATTCTCATGCAGTTGAAATCATCTCACCAAAACAAAAACAATACATTTCTGTATTGTTTGTCAATCATAATCATAATTATCATACAGATTCACTGTGATATCTGTAACAATTCTTTGATTATCTTTCTTTTTTGTATCCAGAGAATACGATACTACATATGGACTATCTTCATTATCGTATTCAATACTGTAATACCAGTTAGATTCTGTTGTAGACTTATGATGTTTCCAGTCATTTTCATTAATCAATTGATCCAGTTCCTGACATGACATACCAGTATAGAGACCACCAGACACTTTTATATCCACATATAATTCATCATCTGGATAAACACTCATATATTCAACATATGCATCCGTAACAGATATTTTCTCTGTTGTAGGAGAAAATACCGCAACAAACATATTTTGATTCTTGTCATTTTCTAAAGAAATATATTTTGTTGTATCACCTTTGATTTTATCTTTTGCTTTTGTTTCAGAATATTCAGAAATTTTCCAGCCATTGTCTAATATTTCAGATAATTGGCAAGGCATAGAATAATACTCACCATTGATAGAAACTTCATTGGATAATGTATTATCTAATATTCCATCTCCCTTCTCAATTTCATCAATGGAAATACCTTCATCTGTTTCAAACCCATCATCAAATCCATTGATGACTGCAGAGCCAGCATATCCAATCAAGCCTAGTATCACACCTGTAATACAGACTTTTTTGATATATCCCTTCACATTGAAATGATATTTTTGAGGCTGTGTTTCTTCTTCAACTTCTTCAAAGTCTAGATCTGAATATTCTTGCTGATTTTGTTGTTGATATTGTTTTGCCATATCAATATTATCTAAAAAATAACATATAAACGCAATGAAAAAGAGATAAGATTTCTCCTATCTCAAATACTTATCTTTGACTAGCATATATGCCATGATATGCACAGGCTGTTCAAAATCACCATTTGCAATTCTTTCTTCAAGTTCCTGCTGAGAAAGATGAATATATTCCAAATCTTCCGTATCATCTAGATTTAGATCAGATACTTTTTTGCATTGATCTGCAAAGAAGCAATATGCATAGTTATCCGCAATTGTTGGATAGCTTGGAACTGTAATGATGTGATGCCAGTCATTACTCATACATCCAGTTTCTTCTAGCAATTCTCTTCTAGCACAGTCAAATGCATCTTCTCTTTTGATCTTAGAATATTCATTATCCGTAGCTTCAATTCCACCTGCAGGAAATTCTGTAGTTACTTTATCAAGTCCATGACGATATTGTTGAACACAGATAAAATCACCATTTTCATCTCTAGCAACAATCACAGAATAGCTTCTTCTAGAATAGTTATAGTATGGTTCAAATTCTTCACCATTGGGAAACTGATATCTGCATCTTCTAAAGTCAATCCATTGATCTTGAACAATATGTTCTTCTTTTACTTTTTTCCACTTTAAATCACGCATTTTTTCACCTCACAATACATATCTTTATGATGACTCTATACTAGCACAAAGATCTTATATTCCTCAAAAAAACGTAAGCGTCAAATAAATACCGTCTACAAAAATATCTCCATTCTAGGATAATCATATCCAGAAGGGAGATATTTTTA
>CAKVBD010000055.1 GCA_934725105.1 uncultured Bulleidia sp.
TAAAAGCTCCTTCCGAGTGAGATCATTATCCCACACAAAGGAGCTTTTCAATACCACGGTCCTATTTGACGCTTACATTGTAACCATGTAATACATTATTTAAATTATTTGCTCTCTCTGCTGAAAATCCATGTCCAGTTTTCTGAATATGAAATTTACGTTCAGAAAAATGTAATTTAGTTGCTTCAATAGCCCCAAATAAATAACCACCATACTCACCTATTGTATCGCTATTATCATCAGTCTCTGATACCCCTTCTTCCTCTGCATAAATAAAATAAGAGTTTGATAATAGAACACATGCAACCAGTCCTATTTTTATTATCTGCTTCATATTTCCCCCAATAAACATTTATACAAAAAGTTTAACATAAAGAATTACATTAGAATATCAATTATTATTTCCACTTAAAAACCAGTACACGTACTGGTTTTATTTTTTATTCCTGATTTTCTTTCATAAATCTTCGATAGCTGTAAACCCATACAACGCCTTCTACAACGCCTGTAATGACCCAACTGATTGGAAAGCATGCATATAATACTTCAAGTTTACGTACTGCAGAAAACGCAGTAAACAACCAGACTAAACGGACTCCACAAATCCCAACAAGCATTAATAATGTTGGTACAGAAGAATATCCCATTCCTCTAGAAGAGCCAATAAATGTATCCGCAATTCCCTGAATTGGCAATAACAATGTAACAAATGCCAGACGATACATTCCATAATGTACAACATCACTAGAATTTGTATATAGACGCAAGAATAAGTTTGAATCCAAATAAATGATTCCACTAATCAATAAACCACTCGCAACAGTCAATATCATTGTAATCAACAATATCTTTTTAATCTGCTTATAGTTAGAAGAACCAACATTCGCTGCAGTAAACGTAGCAGTTGCCTTATCAAAAGCATCCATACCAATATATACAAAATTTTCCAGATTTACTGCTGCGCTATTACCCGCAATTAAATTACTGCTGTTAAAAGAGTTGATACTTGATTGGATCACAACATTACTGAAAGAGAACACAAGACCCTGAATTCCTGCAGGAATACCAATGGACAGTATTTCTTTTGCTATTGGAAGATCCAGTTTGCAATACCTCCAGTTGAACTTCGTCGCATTCGTTTCATTCATCAATGTAATCATTACAAGTATTGCACTGACTGCCTGTGAAATCACAGTTGCGAAAGCAACACCAACAACACCAAGATGAAATACAATGACAAATAAAAGATTCAATACAACATTCAATGCACCCGCAATCATCAAAAAGTACAAAGGTCGTTTTGTATCTCCAGATGATCTTAAAATTGCAGTCGCAAAATTATAGACAAGCATGAATATAATACCCGTAAAGTAAATCTTCATATACATCGTACTATACTCTATTAAATCTTCAGGCGTAGACATCAGCTTTAACAACGGTCTAGAGAAAAAAAGACCAACACATGTCAAAAAGATACCTACCGCAATTGCAAGCCAGATTGACGTATGAGAAGCAATTCTTGTTTTCTCATCATCTTTTGCTCCAATGTATTTAGATACAACAATATTTGTACCAATCGTAATTCCATTAAACAAAGATATTAATAAAAATATGACACTGCCCGTAGCACCAACTGCAGCCAAAGCTGTAGATCCAGAAAACTTTCCCACAACAATTGTATCTGCAGCGTTAAATACCATCTGCAGACAATTTGTTAACATCAATGGTACAGAAAATGCAAATAAGTTTTTGATTAGATTTCCCTGTGTCAAATCAATATGATATGTATCCTTTTCCATACGATTCCCCCTAATGCATTGCTACTATCATACTATAAGAAAAAAGGGATTGCTCCCTTTCTGCTTATTGAATCTTAACTTTATTCCACAAATCACTTAACTGTTTTGTTAATTTTTCACTGTAGTGGAATGTTTCATCATTCTTGCCGTCTGTTCTTGGTGCATATGCCTTAATTTCATAATAGTCACCATCTTCACTCGCAAGATAATCTTCAACATCTTTTCTAACAGGTGTATAGCCAACATATTCACTGTTTGCTAACTGAATATCATAACTTGTCATAAAGTTAACGAATTCATTTGCCAATCCTGAACAAGATGCATTCTTAGGAATAACCATTCCATCAAGCCACTTGTTTGTACCCTGATCTGGTTCAATCCAGTCCATATCTGGGTTTTCGCTCAATACATATGCAGCGTCTCCAGAATACATAACCGCAATTGCCTTTTCACCGTTTACCATGCCGTCAATCACTTCATCTGTAACATATGCTGGTTCCATTGTATCGTTCATTTCTCTTAGCCACTGATATGCATCTTGGATTTCATTTTCATCATCTGTATTCATAGAATAGCCAAGTGCTTTAAATGCAATCATGAATCCATCACGCTGTGAATCATAGAAATAGATATCACCCTTATAGTTTGTATCCTTTAAGACTTCCCAGCCTTCTTTTTTGATTGTATCTGCATCAACAACCTCTTTGTTATACACAAGGCCAACTGTTCCCCAGAAATATGGCATAGAATATACACCATCTGGATCAAAGGATTCTCTCATTTGTACTACTGCAGGGTTGAGATCCTTTTCATTTGTCATCTGTTCCTTATTTAAAGGCTGCAGCATATCTTCAGAAATCATTCTTTCAATCATGTAGTCACTAGGAACGATGACATCATAAGAAGAACCACCTAATAATTTAGTATACATAATTTCATTTGATTCAAATGTATCATAGTTAACACGCGCATTATACTTTTTTTCGAATGTAGAAATAACATCTTCCCCGATATATTCACCTGCGTTATAAACATTTAAGACATTACATCCAAACTGTTCTTTTGCATCGATGTTCTGTTCAGATTTAGCAGAGTCACCGCCACAGGCAGTCAATGCCAAGCAAGTAGAAGATGCTAATACGATTTTAGAGATTTTTTTCAATTGTTTCATGTTTCTTTTTTCTCCTTTCACGAATCATTGGAACAACATTTACAATAATCAATACAGCTGTTACAACATATACAATAATTGCACTCAATGCATTGATTGTAGGATTCACACGCTTTACGTTGGAATATACGTAAATAGAAATATTAGATACCCCAGGTCCTGTGGTAAATAATGAAATAACGAAGTCATCAAATGACATAGAGAATGCAACCAAAGCACCAGCTACAATTCCACCTTTGATCTGTGGAATGATAACCTTAAACATTGCCTGTAATGGTGTGCATCCAAGGTCCATTGCTGCTTCTGCAATATTTGGATCCAATGTACGTAATCTAGGCATCACAGACAAGATAACGTATGGAATACAGAAGGCAATATGTGCTAGAAGCATTGTTGTAAAGCCAGTCTTGATTCTAAGAGAAGAGAACAACAACATAAATCCAATCGCTGTAACGATTTCCGGGTTTAACATTGGAAGGTTATTAACCTGTGTAACGATCTCTTTTACGATCTTCTTAGATTTTGACAAGCCGATTGCTGTAATTGTTCCAACAAACGTAGATACTACCGTAGCAATGACCGCAATCAGTACTGTATACCAGATTGCTTCCATAATAGAACGGTTGTTGAACATAGCTTCATACCATTTTGTAGAAAAACCAGTAAATCTTGTTAAAGATTTTGAACGGTTAAATGAAAAGAATACAACATAAAAAATTGGTAAATAGAAGAAGGCTAAAACAACCCAAAGATAGAGTTTTGAAAAAATACCAGATTTCTTTTTCATGTTACTTCTCCTTTACATCTTTATCTAATTTTCTAGTGACATACATAGAAATCAGAATGATCACTGCCATGATCAATGAAATTGCTGAACCAAAATTCCAGTCTCCTGTAGAAACGAAATAATCTTCAATCAGGTTACCAATCAATACATACTGTCCTCCACCAAGTAATTTTGGAATGAAGAAGGATGATACTGCCGGCAAGAATACAAGTGTAATACCTGAAACAACACCACTTAAAGAAAGAGGCAGTGTAACACGCAAGAATGTCTGTTTTTCATCTGCGCCTAAATCATGTGCAGCTGTAATCAAAGATGCATCGATCTTTGATAATGCTGTATAGATCTGAAGGATCATGAATGGCAGGAAGTTATACACCATACCAATATAGACACTAATTTCACTCGGAACACCTAGTCTTCCTAAAATACCCTTCCATGCATATGTTCTAACAAGCATATTGATCCACATAGGCAATGTAACAAGCAATACTGTCAAGCCCTGTGATTTTGGTTTTTGACGAGCCATGATATATGCCATTGGATAACCAATCGCAATACATACGATTGTTGTTATCAAAGCCATCTTTAAAGATTTCCATAAAACACCTGGAAAGATGGGATCTGAAAAGAATCGTGCAAAGTTATCAAATGTGAATGTTAATGTAAGCACGCTGTTTCCCTGTACAGTAAATGCATACAAAACAATCATCAGCATTGGAACAATGATCAATCCAATCATCCATACAATGTATGGATAAACAAGCTTTGAGAATGACTTCATTGTCAGTTCATCTTTCTCATGACGTGAATGTCTTCAGGGTTCCATTCAAGTCCAACTCTTTCACCAACCTCGTGGTGGTCTGTTGTTTCAAGTTTCAATTCTCTACCTTGTGTGGAGAATGTAATTGGATAGTCACCTTCTGTGATATTTTCATCATCAAAGTCATATTTAACGTCCCAGATTTCTACCTGAGAATTATCTTCTGTTGACCATGCATATGCATCTGCCCAGCGAATCAAGTCTGTATCTAAAGCAACGGATTCCTTGATTTCATCTACAGATTTTGTAAAGTTGAATGCCTGGATAGATTCTTCATTTCCAGCATCTTCTACAGAAACAGGTTTTACAACATTGATCTTGATTGTAATCTTTGTACCTGCTGCTGTTTCAAATGTACAGTCATATACACCTTCATCTTCTTTTAGGTCATAGTTAACATTTGGAATAGATACATCTTCTTCATCATCATTCCATGCCTGTGCGTTTGCACGTGCAATGATTTCAGCATCAGTAATATCCTTAACGTCTTCTACGTCCATAGAGAAGCTAGTCGCAGACATTCTTTCATGTGCTTCTGCATTGACGACGTCATGTTCACCAGTAACATGCATCATAACTGTCTTAGAAGTACCGGAAGAAGTTTCCGCAATGATTTCATAGTGAACACCTTTGAACAATACAGACTTTACTTCACCATTCAATAAGCCTCTATTTCTAGGAACAATATCAATATCTTCAGGACGAATCACAATATCAACTGGTTCATTTTCCGCAAAGCCATAGTCTTCACATACATAATCAGCATCATCAAAGCTGACAAGACGATCCTTCTTCATTGTTCCATCAATGATATTGGAGTCACCAATAAACTTTGCACAGTATTCATTGATTGGAGTGTTATACACTTCTAATGGAGAGCCAACCTGTTCAATCATGCCATCACGCATAATAACGATCTTGTCACTCATTGTTAATGCTTCTTCCTGATCGTGTGTAACGAAAATAAATGTGATACCAACTTCTCTTTGAATTTCCTTCAATTCCAGCTGCATTTCTTTTCTTAGATTCTTGTCCAAAGCACTCAAAGATTCATCTAACAAAAGAACCTGTGGTTCATTGACAAGCGCTCTAGCAATCGCAACACGCTGCTGCTGACCACCACTCATCGCATTAATATCTCTATGTTCAAATCCTTCCAGACCAACAAGAGAAATCATTCTCATAACCTTCTGATGAATAATATCCTTTGGCTGCTTCTTGATTGCTAAGCCAAAAGCAATATTGTCATATACATCTAAATGAGGAAATAAAGCATAGTGCTGGAACACTGTATTAACGTCTCTTTTATATGCAGGAACAGTCGCAATATCTTCACCATCGAGGAAAACATTTCCTTCATCTGGTTCTAAGAATCCAGCAATAATACGAAGTAATGTTGTCTTGCCACATCCACTAGGACCCAATAAAGTCACGAACTCATTTTCATTGATATCCAGGTTGATCCCCTTTAAAACAACTTGATTATCAAATCTTTTCACAATGTTTTTGATTTCAATTAGCTTTTTTGCCATATTTCTATCTCCTTTTCCCTTGTTAAAACTCTGGTGGTGTACTAACCCAAAGAACAACGGCTTTCTTATCAGTGTCGTTTTTCAAATAATGTGATTCATCTCCTCGAATATAGAAAGAATCACCTTTCCTCAACAGGTTTCCCTTTTTGTTGGAATCACGTACAAGCAACACTCTTCCACGCAATACATATCCAAACTCTTCCCCTTCATGTGGTTCAATCAATTTACTTTCTGCATTTGCTTCCAGTTCAATCATGATTGGTTCCATTTCATTTTTCTGTGCGTTTGGAATGATCCAGTGAATCGTACAGTTTTCTTGTTCATCTACAAATTCATCATCGGAAGTAAAGACGATCTGTTCATCATTTTCTACCGCAAAGAATCTTGATAATGTCGTTCCCAATGCTTCCGCAATATCTTCTAGTGTCTGCAAAGAAGGTGATGTCAGATTGTTTTCCAGCTGCGAAAGAAATCCTTTCGTAAGTTCTGTTCTAGAGGCAAGTTCCTCTAGCGTAAGATCATTTTTATATCGCAATTGTCGGATTCGATGCCCTATGTCTATCATATCCCTCCTTCGTTTAGCAACACTAAACTTAAAATCAGTTTTTATAAAACCAAAAATTATTATACCCATTCCATGAAATGTTGCAATAGTTTTTTCAAACTTTTTGTTTACTGTTTCTAAACTTTTTATCCATTTAACATTTCTAATATTTCACACATAAAAAATAAATATCCACCGGCCCAGCCGGTGGTTTTTCAGTTTCGGGCATAGCCCTGCTCTCAAAGTTGCGCCTTACAGCG
>CAKVBD010000056.1 GCA_934725105.1 uncultured Bulleidia sp.
GCTCTACATCCAGGGTTTACATGACAAATATTTTATTTTAATGACTTCTTATTTGCCTTAACTTAATGACATTGTTCTAAGTAATCTTTCCTTTTTTTATGCAAATTGATGGACTGTTTCTCTTTTTATCATTAAAATAGCTATTAAAAATGGAGGGGAATATGTCAGAAACTATAACAAAAACATATAGTACAAAAGAATTGTTGAAACGCTTTATACCATATTTATGGAAATATAAGCGTATTTTATTTATGGATCTTTTTTGTGCTTCTTTAACAACTCTATGTGATATTGTTTTACCACGTATCATGTCTCAATTAACTAATACAGCTATGTATGATCCTTTATCTTTAACAGTTGAACTTGTTGGGAAAATGGCATTCTTTTATATTATATTAAGAATTGTTGATGCAGCTGCGTATTTCTTTATGTGCTCACAAGGTCATATCATGGGTGTATATATAGAAACGGATATGAGAAGTGATGCATTTGATCAATTAGAAAAATTATCAGATTCTTATTATGCAAATACTAAAATTGGTCAAATCATGGGTAGGATTACATCTGATTTGTTTGATGTTACTGAGTTTGCACATCATTGTCCTGAAGAATTCTTTATTGCATTTATTAAAATTGTCGTATCTTTTGTGATTCTTTGTTATGCATCTGTTCCTTTAACTATACTGATTTTTGCATGTGTTCCGTTTATGATTTTTGGATCCATTAAATTGAATCATAAATTTCGTGCAGCTACAAAAGAACAGCGTATTCAAATTGGAGAACTCAATGCACAGGTTGAAGATTCTTTGCTTGGAGAAAAGGTTGTTAAGGCATTTACAGCTGAAGATACAGAATTGAAAAAATTTGCGGATGGAAATGAACAACTAAAGACAATAAAAAAGAAGCGTTACTATGCAATGGCAAATTTGAATATGTGTATTCGTCTGTTTGATGGATTGATGTATAGTGTAACGATTATTGCAGGTGGTTTATTTCTTGTTTACGGAAAAATCAATGCTGGTGATCTTGTAATGTATATGTTGTATGTATCTACTTTGATTGCAACAATTCGTCGTCTTGTAGAATTTGCAGAACAATTTTCTCAGGGAATTACTGGTATTGAGCGTTTCTTTGAAATTATGGATACACCAATTGATATCAAAGATGCAGAAGATGCAAAAGAATTGGAAGTTTCTGGCGGAGAAATTGAATTTGATAACGTTTCTTTTGAATATCCCGATGATCATAATCGTGTATTGCATGAATTAAGCTTGAAAATTAAATCTGGAGAAAATCTTGCTTTAGTTGGTGAAAGTGGTGGTGGTAAAACAACTATGGCTTCATTGATCCCTAGATTTTATGATGTTACAAGTGGTGCTGTAAAAATTGATGGTCAGGATATCAAGGAAGTTACAATGAAGAGTTTGCGTGAAAATATTGGTATTGTTCAACAGGATGTATATTTATTTTCTGGAACGGTTGCTGAAAATATTGCATATGGAAAACCAGGTGCAACAAGAGAAGAGATTGTTCATGCGGCGAAACTTGCTGGTGCAGATTCTTTTATTACAGAATTGAAAGATGGATATGATTCATATGTTGGAGAACGTGGCGTTAAACTTTCTGGAGGTCAGAAACAGCGTATTTCAATTGCTCGTGTGTTCTTGAAAAATCCTAAAATTTTATTGTTAGATGAAGCAACATCTGCTTTAGATAACGAAAGTGAAATTTTAATTGAAAATAGTTTAAAGAAATTGTCAGTTGGAAGAACAACTTTAACAATTGCTCATCGATTGACAACAATTCAACATGCTGATCGAATTATTGTTTTAGGAAAAACGGGTATTGTTGAAGAAGGGAATCATGAACAGCTTTTAGAAAAGAAAGGTGTGTATTATCGTCTTTGGAATGGTATAGCTTTAGAAGAAGTGGGATGATCTCACTTCTTTTTCATAAAAAAACCTTTACATGGAGTGAATCGAGGGGAAATCTCCATGCAAAGGAATATCAGAAGGCATCTTTAATTTCAACGATATCTTTGATTTTAATGTGTGTAACAAATATACCGTTTAGTAAACGAACTTCATCTTCAATCATATCAGATTCAATCACGGGACCTTTGAGCGTACCGGTTTTTTCTTGTCCGTTTTTCAGAATGAGAACTACATCTTTATCTAACCATTTTTCTAAGTTCTTCATATGTGCCACCAATTGTAAATGAGAAAGAGAAAGCGGTAGTTATCAACAATCTAACAGAAATCACTTGATTCACTTTAATGACAAATTAAGGATTTTCAGGATGTGAGAAAACATAAGGTGAATATTGATTGCCGTGATAAAGCATTCGATTTAATCGCATAACACCAGCTTTCTGGTAATATTGTAAGCGATTACGCTTCTGTAAGAAATATTGAATTTTTTCGAAAAATCGTAAATTTTTTGCATTACAACAAAAAAATCAGGAATTGACCTGATTTTTTGAATTTATTTTGTATTTGCGGCTAATTCTTTTGCCAAAAGCTCTAGTTGTTTGAGATTTTCTTCAGATACTGAAGATTGTACTTTAACAATTGGTTCAATAATTTTCATATTCTTCATAGATTCAAGCTGTGCTTTCATTTTATTTGCTGCCATAGGTGCCCAGGATCCATTTTCGATCAGACCGATTGTTCTATTTGAAAGATTGTGATTCTTTAATTCGGTCAATAGATTTTGCATGGAATCAAATACTTCTGTGTTATAAGTTGCAGAAGCGAATACAAGTGTTGAATATTGGAATGCACGCGAAACGAGTTCTGATGTGTCTGTTTTTGATGTATCAAATACCATAACACTCCTCATACCTTCTTCTGCTAATTTCATTGCTAGAATTTCTGCTGCGTTTTGTGTATTTCCATAAATGGAACCGTAGAAGATTGCAACGGAATATCTTTGTGGTTCATATGTTGACCATTGATGGTAGCGAGATAGAATCTGTTCAAAGTCTTTTCTCCAGATATGTGCGTGAAGAGGACAGATCATTTTGATGTCGAGACTGGAAGCTTTTTTCAACACTGCCTGTGTTTGTGGGCCGTATTTACCGACAATGTTAACATAGTATCTTCTTGCTTCATCTCTCCAGTCGTGATCCCATCTAACTTCATCAGCAAAGATATTTCCACTCATGGCGCCAAATGCACCAAATGCATCTGCAGAAAAGAGAGTGCCTGTTGTGGATTCGTATGTCATCATTACTTCTGGCCAGTGTACCATTGGCGCAGAAATAAAGTGTAATTCGTGTTTTCCAAGGGAAAGTGTATCTCCTTCCTTGATAACGATGGAACGATCTTTTGTATCAATATGATAGAAGTTTTCCATCATTTTAAATGCCTGAACACTGCTGACGATTTTCATTTCAGGGTACATTTTGAAAAGATCCGGAATCACTGAGCAATGATCTGGTTCCATATGCTGAACGACCATATAGTCTAGTTTTCTTCCCTCTAAAGCATATGTGAGATTTTCTAAAAACTGTCTAGATACTGATTCATCAATACCATCCATCAGACAAGTCTTTTCGTCTTTCATCAAGTAGTTGTTATATGACATTCCGTTAGGAACAGGGTAAACATTTTCAAATAAAGCAATACGTCTGTCATTTGCTCCTAGATAATAAATATCATCATTGATTTTGCGAACATTGTACATAAATGACTATCTCCTTTTTTTATAGTAGAAATCATAGTTCAGAATGAATGAAAATGGAACTGATATGTTATAGATTTTGTATATTTTTTTACTGTAATATAGTATTGAATAAGAGGGTTGATTATGGCAAATATATTTGACTATTTGGATTGGAGAGGTGATGTTCCTTTTTCATGTGATCCATTTAATGAAGTAGATAATTTGGTTTTAGCGCAGCTTGCATATACTGATTTTGATGGGTGCATTCCAGAAGATAACGAAGATGGAGTGATATTAAAAGAAATCTATGCGCAGTATTATCATATTCATACGCGTGAAGAAATACTTGCACGCACAAGTTTTATTGCCAAAGCACCATTATTAATGGATAAAATGATTGATTCAAAACGATATGGTGATATTCGTCTGAAAGGGTACGTGAATTATATCAATGATGAAAAAAGTCAGCAGATGAGTGCAGTTCAAATGTATTTATCAGATGGGACTGTTTATTTAGCATACCGTGGAACGGATGATACGTTTACAGGCTGGAAGGAAGATCTTTGTTTTTCTTATATGGAGGAAACTGCAGGACAGAGAGAATCTTTGATATACATGAATGAACATTTTCTAAATGAAAATGTAAAACTGCGTGTTGGAGGACATTCAAAAGGTGGAAATTTTGCGATTTATGCAAGTGCTTTTTGTGATGCTTCCATTCAAGAAAATATCATTGAAGTATATGCAAATGATGCCCCTGGATTTATGTATGAGATAACAATGAAAGAACAATATCAGAAACTGCTGCCAAAAATAAAAGCAATTGTTCCAGAATGCAGTGTGATTGGTGTTTTGATGTATTCTTCAGGAAAAAGAAAAGTCATCCAATCCGATGGAAAGGGATTGATGCAGCATGATGCAAATACATGGCAGATTATCAGAAATCATTTTATTGAAGTTGAAGAAAGAAGTGCAGATAGCATATTAGCGGATAAAACAATACGTGGCTGGCTGAAAGATTTATCATTAGAAGATAGAGAAGTGTTTGTACAAACAATTTTTGAAGTTATAGAATCAAGTGGAGCTACATGTGTTTCTGAGTTTAATGGATCGATTATTGCGAATATTCCTAAAATTGTTATGAAGTTGTCTTCTTTGCCAAAAGAAAAATTAGATAATTTTAAAATGGTGATTGTTGAACTTGCAAAAAGCTATATTGGTGAAACTACAGATTCTTTAGGGAATGGAATCAAAGAAGCAGCGAATAACCTGAAAAAGAAATTGTCAAATTAAACTGGTCTTATAAAAAGTTGTAGAATTGGATATTTATATATATCCAAAATATCATAAAATATCTCCTGTAGTTAGGGGGATCGTATATGAATAAAACTACGACATTGAAACTTACTGTGATGGCATTGATGGCAGCATTATGTTATGTTGCATTTACATTTCTTCAAATTAAAATTCCAACACCAGTAGGATTTACTTCATTCCACTTAGGAAATACATTTTGCGTATTGGCAGCTTTATTACTTGGTGGTGTTCCTGGAGGGATTGCTGGGGCAGTTGGCATGGGCATTGGAGATCTTTTAGATCCTGTATATATTACTGTTGCTCCTAAAACAATTATTTTGAAAACGGGCATTGGTATTGTAACTGGTTTGTTTGCTCACAAAGTATTCCATATCCAGGATAAAGAAGGTAGTGAATTATACAAAGATGTTGTTTTATCTTGTACAGCTGGTATGATTTTCAACTTGATTGGTGAAACATTGTTGTCATATTTATATTATTTAGTTGTATTAGGAAGTGCTGAAAAGGCAGCGACATATCTTGCTGCAGCGAAATTTGTTACAACAGGCGTCAATGGTGTACTTGCAATCGTGATTGCCTCTGCATTATATATTGCAATGTATCCAAGATTGAAGAGCAACGGAACTTTGAAAAAATTAGCACCAAAGAATTGAACTGTATGAAAAATCATGCAGTTTTTCTTTATGTGTATTGAAAATTCATGAGTTGTTTTTTTATAATATTTTTAGGTGAGAAAAATGATTTATTTAACAGGTGATACGCACGGTGGAATCGACGTTCGTAAATTACTAGACAAAAAATTTTTGAAACGTGTCAATGAAGGTGATTATTTAATCATCTGTGGTGATTTTGGATTTATCTGGGATTATAAAAAAGAAAAGAGAAAAGAAAAAGAATGGCTGGACTTTTTTAATAATCAAAAGTATACAACATTATTTGTGGACGGAAATCATGAATGTTTTCCACGTTTGATGCAATACCCTCAAAAACAATGGAATGGTGGAAAGGTTCATGTGATTCGTGAAAAAGTATTTCATTTGATGCGTGGACAGGTTTTTGAAATAGATGGGCAGAAAATATTTACAATGGGTGGTGCTTCTTCTCATGATCGTGGTCCTGCAGTAGGAAATGAGAAAAAAGTGATTGGCAAGTCCTGGTGGCCTGAAGAAATTCCATCTCAAGAAGAATTGGATGAAGGAATTGAAAACTTAAAGCGGTACGGAAATAAAGTGGACTATATAGTGACGCATTGTCTATCATCTACAGACCAATATGAACTAAAAGGAAATAGTTTTAAGACGGATATATTAACAGAATATTTTGAAACATTGAAACATACAATTTCATATCTTCATTGGTATGGTGGTCACTATCATACAAATATGGATTTAAGTGGAAATGTGTCTGAATTGTATAACCGAATTCTTGAAATTGGAGAGACAGTAGCGGCTTCTAAACCAATTCTAGGTACACCAATTTATCAAAAAGGTGATCGTGTGTGCTTTCATAATCAAGGAAATTGTTATTGTGGAACAATTGTTGGAATTTATCCATGGGGAAAATCTGATGTAAAGGACCAAGCTGTTTACGATATTTCTCTAGATGATCAACAAACAATTATTCATTATGTAAAAGAAGAAGATACATTTGGATATAGTTGTGTATAAAAAAATAATCACTTCAATTGAAGTGGTTATTTTTTATTAAATGCCTGTTAGGGCGTTTAATAATACCACGTGCTATGCGCGTGGATAAATGAGCTTTAGCGTTGGGTGATAT
>CAKVBD010000057.1 GCA_934725105.1 uncultured Bulleidia sp.
AGAATTGACATAAAAAAATCAGCATTTAAGCTGAAAATGAAAGTATTTCATTATGTCTGACTGTAAAACTCAGGAGCCATTGATATATGGTGAGCAAGTTGTCTCAACTTTAGCAATAGATAAAACTTTACAGGAAGAATTGATTGAAAAATGAAAAAGATCAGGAGTTTGATATCCTGATCTTTTGTGCTACTTTTGTAAACTGTAGTGGAATGTATGTTCTGGACTGTTCCAATGTTCATTTGCTATCCAATAGCTTGTTAAATCTGTTAAGTTATACACTGCGCTATGAACAGTTGTTCCTTTTGTTCGATCACCTTCAACAACCCATGTTCTTCTTCCTACGCCTTGCAATAAGTCCATTGCTGTTTGTTCATTCTCAATGATTCCGTTTGTTGGACTTAACTGATCTGATAAGAATTGATAACGATCATATCCTTTTGCTTCATCTAGTGTTGGATAATAATCTGGCTGGACGATGAAATTCGTAACGACCTGGTATGGCTGTGTATTCTTTGTGACTTTGAATTCACGCTTGCTGCCATCGTTATCTGTACTATCAGTTGTACCTGCCCATTCTAAGATTGCACTGTTGCCTTCTTTGTCTGCTACCATATAGTGATACGAAGTACCTGCAGAATCATGCATGTCGTATTTTGAAGCTAATGTAATTGCTTCCTCGACATTATCTGCATAGTCTAGAATTAAACGTAGCAGTGTTGTTGAGGTAATGTCTGGACGATCCGTATTTTGATCAGTAGGTGTTGTTGGTTCTCCCTGGTATGTCATATAAATACCGCATGCAACACCAGCATCATTGATACCGTCTAATGGAATATATGGTGCAGCCAGCAGTAATGCTTTATCTTTGATACCTGTAATCCCTGTTTCTTCTTTAATGCCTAGAAATTGCAGATCAATTGTTGAAATAGATGCATGTCTGCCTTTTGGATTTGTATGAACAATGGCGGTATTTGTTTGCGAAAAGTCATAATTTCTTCCAAATACAAATTGATTGTCTTGCGTCCATGCAGTAAATGAGGAACATGCAATATCTTTTGGCTTGATTGTCATTGGAATCAAACCTTTAGTGATATTGTCTGTGACAAATTGAATCAACTCGTCATCATTGCTTGCACCGCCTTGTTCTAAGAATTTATCAAAGTAATAATCACCAGATACAGTCATTTCATATGTATATCCATCATCATGTGATAAATCTTGATCAATGATTGTTGAAATGGATGATAGAGTAGAGATTTCATTATGCCAGATGGCATAGATTCCAGCGACAGCTAGAACGATAACGCTCATAAAAATAATCAATAATCTTTTCAGTAATTTCATATAATCCTCTGTTTGTGTTATTCAGTTGTTGAAAAAACAACATGGTTGATTATATGAACTAATTGTTGAAAAGTCAACAAGTTAAAAGAGAAGAAAAACAAAAACAAGATTTACTAATAAATTTCATAGTTACTTTAAAAATGATCATCTTCAGGCTAATATTGAACAAATAAAGTTTGAAGGTGATTTTATATGGCACGATATAAGAAGAAATTAGATGATGATATTCGTTGCCCTCTTGAATATGGATTAACAATCTTTGGTGGAAAATGGAAGTCGCGTATTGTATGACTTTACACCAAAGCCTACAGGTACTGTAGAATTCGAGTAAGAAGATTAATTTCCGAGAGACTTGAAAGGTTTCTCGGATTTTTTCTACTTTTGAAAAAATGAAATTATGAAGCAGAAATTGCTTGTTCACTGTAAAAAGTGTCGCAAACTCCAAATGTTCGTTGTAAAAAATGTGCAATAAACCATATGTTCACTGTATATTTTGTGTAAATGTGTTTAGATGGACCTGGACATTAAGTGACTTTTTTTGATATAAGCAATGCAATGTATTTCTTTACTTTTGCTAGTGGAGTCTTTATAATTTTCATGTTTTGAATACAAGTCGTATATACTTTCAGATGTGGTGAAAGCGTTTCTACCAGGCTGCCGTAATAGCCTGACTACGATGGAACTTTTTTCATTTACTTCTGTATTTACAGAAGTTTTTTTGTTTTGTATATGCACTTGTCATTTGGAATGCAAATATGGATGTATCTATAAATTGAATGTGGGAGGCATAGATATGAAATTATTGATAGATGCGATTTTAGACAAAGGGAAGATATTAGAAGGAAACATTTTGAAGGTGGATACAATTATCAATCACCAGATTGATCCGGTTTTGATGGATCAAATAGGTGATGAATTCTATAATCACTTTAAAAATAAAGGAATTACAAAAGTAATTACAGTGGAATCTAGCGGGATTGCTCCTGCAATGATGTGTGCTTTGAAATTGAATGTTCCACTATTATTCTTGAAGAAAGCACAGCCAAGTACAATGGCAAATCCTTTAACT
This sequence comes from uncultured Bulleidia sp., assembly GCA_934725105.1. Lineage (GTDB taxonomy): Bacteria > Bacillota_I > Bacilli_A > Erysipelotrichales > Erysipelotrichaceae > Bulleidia. The sequence continues at coordinate 2,417 of CAKVBD010000057.1, forward strand.
TCTGAAGTATTTTCTTATACGAAAAACAAACAGTATACTCTTTGTGCTGAAAGAAGTTTTATCGATGATAACGATAAACTATTATTTATTGATGATTTCTTAGCGAATGGAGAAGCATTTAGAGGTGTTGAAAATATTATTCAACAGACAAATGCAGAACTTGCTGGTGTTGGTATTTTGATTGAAAAATCATTCCAGTCTGGACATGACTATATTGTGAACAAAGGTTATGATTTCTATTCTTTAGCTAACATTACTTCATTTGATGATGGAAAGATCACATTTGCGGAATAGGGGATTATATGAGTGATAAAAAAATCGAAAATGTATTTCAGTTAGATGGGCAAGTACCTCTAAAAACAGCGATTCCTTTTGGCTTGCAGCATGTATTGGCAATGTTTGTGGCAAACTTGTCTCCAATTGCGATTATTTGTGCAGCTGCACAGCCTGCTTTAAGTACAGCTGAAATTGCTATGCTTGTACAGAATGCAATGTTTGTTGCGGGAATTGCTACAATGATTCAATTATATCCAGTGTGGAAAGTTGGTTCTAAATTACCAATTGTTATGGGTGTAAGCTTCACATTCGTTACAATTTTAAGTACGATTGCTGCAAACTATGGTTATCCAACAGTCATTGGATGTGTCATGATTGGTGGTATCTTTGAAGGAACATTAGGACTTTTTGCAAAATACTGGCGTAAACTGATTTCTCCAATTGTTGCCGCATGCGTTGTTACTGCGATTGGTTTCTCATTATTTACAGTTGGTGCTCGTTCTTTCGGTGGTGGATATGCGGATGATTTCGGTGCACCAAAGAATCTGCTTTTAGGAACAATTACATTAGTTACTTGTCTTTTATGGAATATCAAAGCAAAAGGATATTTGAAACAGTTATCTGTTTTGGTAGGATTAACAGTTGGATATGTTGTTGCAATTTTTATGGGTAAAGTTGATTTAAGTATTATCTTTGCGGATGGTTTGATTTCTTTACCTAAATTCTTGCCATTTAAGCCAGAATTCAACATTGGCGCAATTGTTTCTGTTTGCATTATTTACTTAGTATCTGCTGCTGAAACGATTGGTGATACAACAGCATTGGTTGCTGGTGGATTGGAAAGAGACATTCAGGATCATGAAATTTCAGGCTCTTTGGCTTGTGATGGATTTGCATCAACAATTTCTTCCTTCTTTGGTTGTCCACCTGTAACTTCTTTTTCACAGAATGTTGGTTTAATTAACATGACAAAAGTTGTAAATCGTTTTACAATTGCTACTGGTGCAGTTGCTATGATTCTAGCTGGATTGCTTCCTCCAATTGGAAACTTCTTTGCCTCTTTGCCTGAATCTGTATTGGGTGGATGTACACTAATGATGTTTGGAACAATTTTATTTTCTGGTGTTGAAATGCTGGCAAAAGCTGGATTCAATCAGAGAAATAGCATTATCGTTTCTTTATCATTAGCCATTGGTATTGGATTTACAACATCTAGTGAAATTGGATTGTGGGCTTATTTTCCAGAAGTTGTGCAATCTGTATTTGCGACAAATGTTGTTGCGGTAGTGTTTGTAGTAGCAATTGTTCTGAACTTGATTCTTCCAAAGAGCATGGAAGTAAAATCAGAAGATAAATAGGAGAATTGTTGAATTTATGCTATATGATGTAATGATCGTTGGAGCAGGGCCTGGTGGTATTTTCTCTGCGTATGAGCTTGTGAAAAACAACGACAATTTAAAAATTGCGGTGTTTGAATCTGGAAATACTTTGGAAAAGAGAAAATGTCCGATTGATGGAAAAAATATTAAGACATGTGTTCATTGTAAAACATGTGCCATCATGAATGGGTTTGGTGGTGCTGGCGCATTTAGTGATGGTAAATATAACATCACAAATGAATTTGGTGGAAATTTATATGAATACATTGGCAGAAAAGAAGCTTTGGATCTAATGCATTATGTAGATGAAATTAACTGTTCTCATGGTGGAAAAGATACAAAGCTGTATACAACAGCGAATACGTCTATTAAAAAACTGTGCATGCAGAATGAACTGCATCTATTAGATGCGAGTGTTCGTCATTTAGGTACAGATATTAACTACATTGTATTAAAGAATCTATATGATGAATTGAAAGATAAGGTTGATTTCTATTTCTTATCGAAAGTAGATAAAATCAATCATCTAGATGATCAATATGAAGTAATCACAAATGGAACTTCTTATTTTGGCAAGAAGTGTATTGTTTCTACAGGTAGAAGTGGAAGTAAATGGATGCAGACGATTTGTTCTGATCTAGGCATTGAAACAAAATCGAATCGTGTGGATATTGGTGTGCGTGTTGAAGTTCCTAGTCTTGTATTTTCACAATTAACAGATGAATTGTATGAAAGTAAAATTGTGTATCGTACAAAAAAATTCCAGGATAAAGTTCGTACATTCTGTATGAATCCTAGAGGTGTTGTTGTAAATGAAAATACAAATGGTATTGTGACTGTGAATGGTCATTCTTATAATGATCCGGCTTTATATACAGACAATACAAACTTTGCATTACTTGTATCAAATAAATTTACAGAACCATTTAAGAGTTCTAATGAGTACGGTGAGAGTATTGCACGTTTATCTAATATGTTAGGTGGAGGTGTCATTGTTCAAAGATTCGGTGATTTGATTCGTGGTCAAAGATCTAACAAGCATCGTATTGATGGTTCCTTCTTGACGCCTACATTAGCAGCCACACCAGGGGATTTATCTCTTGTTATTCCAAAACGTCAATTAGATGACATTATTGAAATGATTTATGCATTAGATAAGGTTGCACCTGGTACTGCGAGTGATGATACATTGTTATATGGTGTAGAAGTGAAATTCTATAATATGGATGTTGATGTTGATAACAATCTTGAAACAAAGCATAAAGGCTTATATGTGATTGGAGATTGTTCTGGTGTTACGCATTCATTATCACATGCAAGTGCAAGTGGTGTGTATGTTGCTAGAAAGATCACAGAAAGCTTTCAATAAAAGATTTAAAAACCGCATATGCGGTTTTTTTTGTTTGGCTAAAAAAACCCCAAGATAGTCTTGGGGTCAGGCAAAGCTTTAGCGGAGAGATAATGAAAAATAAATCCTTC
>CAKVBD010000058.1 GCA_934725105.1 uncultured Bulleidia sp.
TGCCTTAATAGCTCAGTCGGTAGAGCACCTGGCTGTTAACCAGGGTGTCACAGGTTCGAGTCCTGTTTAAGGCGCCATATCAAGAAGGATCTAGGAAGTAATTCCTAGGTCTTTTTTTGCGTTGATAAACAAAACAAGGTATGGAATGTACCATACCTTGTCTTGGAGGGAATACGTATATTGTTTATAGTTTACCTGTTGCATCATACATTGCCCATTGTGCAATGTTAACTGCGTGGTCACCAATCTTTTCAAAGTATTTCGCTACCATTAATAGATTTAAAGCATATTCTACATTGGCATCTTTCGAAAACTTATCGATGAGTGTCTGTTTTGCGTTATTGAACGCTGTATCTACGATATCATCTGTATCAATGACACTTTGCGCAAGCACTGCATCTTTAGTATTTAATGCCTTGATAGAGTCATATACCATACTTCTAGCAGCATTTGCCATTTCTTTCATATCCAGGATATCTACAGCTGTGGAAACATGTTCGATTGCGACGATTTCAGCGATATCAGCCGCAACATCACCAATTCTTTCTAGATCATAGACGGCTTTTAAAGAAGCGGAGATTCTTCTAAGATCACTTGCTACTGGCTGCTGCTGCATGAGAAGCTTTAAACAGATGTTTTCAATTTCTCTTTCATCTCTACGGATCGTTCTTGTTCTAGAAATGACTGCCGCAGCTAGTTTTTCGTTGCCGGAATTTAATGCATCAATTGTATCTGTAATAGAAGATAAGCATTTATCTCCCATTTGTGTCATGGATTCCTGTAGCTGTTCTAATTGTGTATCAAAACGATTTCTCATATGTATCAACCAAACCTTCCTGTAATATAGTTTTCTGTTCTCTTATCCTTAGGGACGGAGAATATTTGATCTGTCTGCCCGTATTCTACTAAATCACCGAGTAAGAAGAATGCGGTTTTATCAGAGATTCTAACTGCCTGCTGCATGTTATGGGTAACAATGACAACGGTATATTTCTTTTTGAGCTCTAATACGAGTTCTTCAATTTTTGATGTGGAAATAGGGTCAAGCGCACTTGTTGGCTCATCCATCAAGATGACTTCTGGCTGACATGCCAATGCTCTAGCGATACATAGACGCTGCTGCTGACCACCTGACATGCCAAGAGCGCTGGACTTCAGACGATTTTTGCATTCATCCCAAATTGCGGCATTCTTTAAAGAAGTTTCAACAATTTCATCTAACTGTGCTTTGTTTTTGATGCCATGCGTTCTAGGACCATAGGCAATGTTGTCGTAAATACTCATTGGAAATGGGTTTGGCTTCTGGAATACCATACCAACTTTTTTTCTTAACAGGTTTACATCGACATTCTTTCCATAGATATCTGTACCATCTAATAGAACGCTTCCTTCAATCTTGCATCCTTCTACAAGATCATTCATGCGGTTTAAACATCTCAATAGTGTTGATTTACCACAGCCAGATGGACCGATGAACGCTGTGATTTCATTTGGTTCAATTTCAATATTGATATTTTTTAAAGCTTTGAAATCTCCGTAATAGAGATCTAAGTCTTTGACACTGATTTTACTCATGTTCTTCCTTTCTATGCCTGTGTGATCTTTTTGGCGATATATGCAGATAGTGCATTGATACCAACAACTAATACAAGCAATACGACAGCAGTTGCGTAAGCCTGATCCATATAGAGACCTTCACTTGCTAATAAATACATATGAATTGCTAATGTTCTGCCTGGTCTGAACAAACCTTCTGCAGCTTTTGCAACAGTTCCGGATGTATAGATCAAAGCAGCTGTTTCTCCAACGATTCTACCAATGGCGAGGATAATACCAGCCAGGATACCTGGCATCGCAGCAGGCAATACGATCTTGAATACTGTTCTTAATTTTCCTGCACCTAAGCCAAAGGAACCTTCACGATACAGATCTGGTACGGATTTTAGTGCTTCTTCAGTTGTTCTCATGATGAGAGGGAGAATCATGATTGCTAATGTGAATGCACCTGAGATGATGGAAAATCCCCAGCCTAATCGGTTGACGAAGAATAACATGCCAAACAAGCCATAAATGATAGATGGGATGCCTTGTAATGTTTCTGTTGTCATTCTTACGATTTCTACAAGCTTATTTCCTCTTTTTGCGTATTCTACAAGGAAAATTGCTGAGAAGATGCCGATAGGAACAGCGAGTAATAGTGATAACAATGTCATCACAACTGTATTGATCAGTGCTGGAATGACGGATGCGTTATCGGATGTATATTTGAGTGCGAATAAATTTAAATTGATATGTGGAATACCATTGATCAGGATATATGCAATCAAGAAAATCAATACTAGAAATGTGAGCGAAGCACAGAAGTAGATTAAGAATTTCAGGAATGCACTGCCTGGGTATTTTTGCTTTTCTAATGAATTATGCATGTTCTACGCCTTTCTTCTTGATTGCTGCTACGAGTGCGTTAATGAGCAGAATGAATACGAATAGAACGACCCCTGTAGCAATCAATGCTTCTCGATGTAATCCTGTAGCGTATCCCATTTCCATAACGATATTGGCAGTCATTGTTCTAACGCCCTTGAAGATAGAGGATGGCATTTTAGTCTGGTTGCCCGCAATCATAACGACTGCCATTGTTTCACCAATTGCTCTACCTACACCAAGTACAATTCCAGCAAGTACGCCTGAAGCAGCTGCTGGAAGCATGACTTTGAAAATCGTTCTTTCTTTTGTTGCACCTTGTGCTAATGAACCTTCATAGTAGCTGTGTGGAACTGCTCTTAAAGCAGATTCGGATACTCCGATAATGGATGGAAGAATCATAATGCCTAAGATAATGGAAGCTGTTAAGATACAGTTTCCTTTTCCATGAATATGCATTGCGAGTTCCATATTTCTAATCGCAGGTACAATGACGATGAGGCCAAAGAATCCATATACGACAGAAGGGATACCGGCTAGTAATTCTGTTGCGGCTTTGAGTGGCTTATAGATCTTCTTTGGACAGTAGTAAGTTAAGAAGACACTTGTCATGATACCAACAGGAACACCAATCAAGATTGCACCAGCAGTGACATAGAGACTGCCTACAATCATTGGCAGGATACCGAAGATGTCATTGCCTGGTCTCCATAATGTTCCAAACAGGAATTTGAATAAGCCAATTGCTTTGAATGTTGGAATACCACTGCTGAATAGAAAGATACAGATCAATGCAACTGCAGCGATAGAAAAGCATGCCGCAACAGCGAATACATATTTCATGAAGGATTCGAAAAATTCATTTTTTTTCATAGGACTCCTTTCTTTTGAAAAAAGCTTTCTTCATGTGAAGAAAGCTTTACGAATGAACAATTACTTTACTTCATCCCAAGTTGTTGTATCGCCAGTATAGATGGACTTGATAGCATCAGAGCTGAGTTCATCTGTTGGGTTTTCCTTGTTGACGATAACAGCGATACCATCTGTAGCGATAACAGTGTTCTTTAGACCAGAGTCAAGTTCTTCCTGCTTGAGTTCACGGCTTGCCATACCAATGTCATAGCTTCCTTCTGCACAGCTTGTCATACCTGTTGTGGAATCAGATGTCTGTAAGTCAATAGAAGCATTTGGGTTTACCTTGTTGTAAGCTTCGATGAGCTTTTCCATTAATGGTGATACAGAAGAAGAACCACCAACAACGATATTTCCAGAAGGCTGTGTTCCTTCAAATGCCTTTGTATCGTCTAATGCGATATAACCGTTATCTGTAACGATTTGCTGTCCTTCTGTACTTAAGATATATGCCATGAAGTCTTTTACAACTTCGTTGGATGGTTCACCCTTTGTTGCAATATTGAATGGACGAGATAGTTTGTACTGTCCAGCTTTGATTGCATCCGCTGTTGCTTCAGCACCATCTATCTTGACTGCCTTTACCTTGTTATTTAATGTTCCAAGAGATACATAACCAATTGCATATGGGTCTGTTTCTACTGTTGTTAATACTACGGATGTGCTGTTTACTACCTGTGCATCATCTGTTGTCATATCAACTTTCTGATCACCTTGTTTTTCTTCTACACCTGTGAGTTCAATGAATGCGCCTCTTGTTCCTGAACCACTTTCTCTTGAGATGACTGTGATATCATTTGATGAATCAAAATCTGAACCTGATGCATCAGATGCGCCTGTGGAAGCTGCAGGTGTGGATGAACATCCAGCGAGCATTGCCATAGCAATGAAACTTCCTAATATAGATTTTTTACTTAACATACCAATTTCTTTCCTCCTGCGGTACGTGAATAGAATAGTTTTGAAATGTTAAACACGTATTCTTAGAAATGCAAAATGTATGTAAAATAATTAAGGGAAAGTAAAATGAATGAGGAAAAGTGTATGAATCGTTATTTAGAAGTGTTAAATGAATCATTTGATAAAGTTGTTATAGCGTTGAATGATAAAGAAGGAAGGGCAGAAGCGCATGTTGTTGATCTTGTGAAGCAGGACGAGAATAAGTTGTGTTTTGTTGTGGAAGAGGGCAGTGCATTGTTTGATGCTTTGCATGAGCAGGGATATGTTTCTTTGATTGGTGTGAATGATCGTGTATCGATTAAAGTGAATGGATTTGTCTTGTGTGTTGGAGATTCTAATGTGAAAGGAAAGATGCTTTTCTGTATTGAAAAGGGAAAAGGTGAATTTAGAGATGCAATCAATCATGTGAATGAAGATTTCATCATTGAGGAAGAAATTGTTCCTGCTGGTGGGTATTATGTGAATGATGCCTGTATTCTTTGTGGTACGTGTTATGCGGTTTGTCCAAAGCAGTGTATTGATACAGCAAAGGATCCGGTTGTGATTGATCAGAGTGAATGTATCCAGTGTGGGGAATGCGTGAAAGTATGTCCTGTACAGGCAATTGAAAAGAAGTGAGTTATTGGAGTAACTCACTTCTTTCAAAAGTTAATGTTTTTTCGTAGTACTGGTTTAAATCTGCATGGATTTTGAGTTTCAAAGAAGGATTGTCTTTTTCTTTTGCGCTTCTTCTTGTTCGCTTAATAAAATCAGACAATTACTTTCAAACAAATCAATATCAGATAGTCTTTTGTAATTGCTTTTCTCTCTAAGAATACTTTTGACTTTTTGACATGCCAGCAATGCTAAAGCAGGTTGATTCATTTCCCGTGAACTGTCTACTCGGTCATTGAATGGCCGAGCATCAAAATGCTTGACCACAAGCCGATAATTTGAAAATATACCCAATCTTATAGTCCGAAGGGCTATGAATCAGCATATATCTTCTTATTACATCCCATACATGGACATGCCATGCACAGAAAGCGGTAGTTCATATGTTCTACAGAACAGAAACAACGTTTCCTGTTTCCTGCAGAATCGGTGTTGTTAGTTGTTTCAT
>CAKVBD010000059.1 GCA_934725105.1 uncultured Bulleidia sp.
GGATACTTCTGACCAGGTACATAAGTAGAGGTGCATTCATATAAACCATAGCCATTTCTGACTTTCCTTATGGTTTTGCCTTTAGTACGAAACTTTTCAGCCCATTCAGGATAAATATTCTTTTTCTTCATGTATATAGTATACACGTATATGCTATATTTTGGAAGCAATCAAATCGAGCTTTATAATCTCGATTTATTTCATGCGTAATTACTAATATATTATCATATTTTAATAAAATATCACTACATATGTGCTATAATATAAGCATGAAGACAATGCAAGATTTTCACTTTCATACTGGAATCCACGTTCGTGCCTATTTCTCTGATAAGCAGAAACAAATTGTGCGTTTTAATGGTGGTGCTGCAAGCTTCATTTATAACAGAATGGTTGCGGTAAACCGAGAAAGGCACCAGTTGAAAAAGACAGAATCTTTATGCCCGTCTGATAAAGCTAGACTGGCATATCTTGACAATGCTTATCAGGATACCAAGCATTTAAGGAATACTGTTCCTTTTTTGAACGATTCAAAAATCGATGGCTATGCTATTGCCAATGCAAAGCAAGACTATCAGCATGCCTAGAATCAATTTAAGAAGGTAAAGGGAACAAGCATTCCGACATTCCATAAAAAAGATAATTCTTATTCCTACGGGACAAATTGCCATTATAGTAAGAAGTCTCTTGCTGATTTCAATACAGTAGGCTTATTTGAAGGGAGTGTTCGCTTTTTGAATAAAACGCATATTGTTCTTCCAATATTAGGAACTGTAAAAATCAAAGGTTCTTCAAAAATGGTGTCTAGATTGTTAGCCAGAAAAGATACAACAAGAATTGGAACAGTAAGAGTCTCTTTGGATAATTGCAATAACGGTCATCTTTCAATCAGCCTTGCATCTGATTCACCATTTCATGACTGCTATCCAAAAACGCATAGTGCAGTTGGTGTGGATCTTAACCTGGCAAACTTTCTTTACGACTCAGATGGTAGAGAAGTGCATTCCCCGAAATATTTAAAAAAGGCAGAAGTCAGGTTGAAGAAAGCACAGCGAAAGCTGTCTCGAATGCTGGAAACAGCTAAAAAAGATAAACGCAACTACTGGGAATGCAAGAACTACGAAGAGCAGAGAATCAAGCTTGCCAAGCTGCATAAGCATGTGGCAAATCAAAGACTGGACTTTATAAGAAGCCTTGCAGACGAAGAAGTCAAAAGCCACGATTATTTGTTTGCAGAAGACCTGAAAGTCAGTAATCTAGTGAAGAACCACAGGCTTGCTAAAGCGATAACTGATTCTGGCTGGCGTATGTTCTTGACAGAATTGCAACACACTGCATCTAAGCGCGATAAAACATGTTTGTTAGTTAATCCAAAGAATACTACACAAACATGCAGCAACTGTGGCTATGTATGCCATGGTGATACACGTATAGCGCTAGGTACGGAAGAATGGTATTGTCCACAATGCGGAACATATCATATTCGTGACCATAATGCAGCAATAAACATAGAAGAAGTGGGACTTGCGTTACTGCGTGAGTCTGGCGTAGCAATATCAATTTTTTAAGTGTAATCTGCTGGCAGCAGACTCTGCCACGGTAGTTTGGCAACTCACTACTGAACCGCCCATCTAATTGGTGTGCCACTGGCAAAGCGTCTAAGGATGCTATGTTAAGTACGCTGTATCTGGGTAAGTTGATGCGATGGTGCAATGTGCAGCATCTCTTCAAGCCTGGCAATTCATTGCCGGGTAGTTGACAAGAACATCATGTATTAGAATCTGTCATTTCAAATTTGATTGTTGTCTTATTTGACGCTTACAAATCAGCTAATATAAAAAAATGGCAGAAATGCCATTTTTATGCGAGTAGAAGTAGCAATACAGGAATTGTCATTAAAGACAACAAGGTAGATAGGGCAACACCAAACGAAGCAGTCTTAACATCTCCATGGTATTCACTTGCACCCATCGCAACCATACTTCCTACTGGCATGCCTAATGTAATAGTCGTCATTTGAACAATCATTGGATCATTTACAAATAGATGCATCAGGAAATATGTGATCACTGGTATTAAAATCAGTCGCAATGCACTCATGATATACAAGGTTTTATTTGTGATGACTTCTTTGATTGGGTAGCAGGCAATAGAAACCCCAATGGAAAGCATTGAAAGAGGCGTTACAACACTTCCAATAAAGGAAAGAGAACCACTGATGCATTCTGGCAGCTGTATATGTGTAAAGAATAGAATGATTGCAATCAAGGATGAAACAACACCTGCAGATAAGAGCTGTTGAGGTTTGAATGCAAATGTTGTTTCTCCATCTTTGGATAACAGATAACTGCCAAGGGTAAAGAATAATATGTTGTATGGTAAATGTAGAATTGTGTTATAGAAGATGGCATCATTTCCAAAAATGGACTGTACGATAGGCAATGCCATAAAACCACAATTGGAGAACATAAACATACATGTATAAGTATTTTTCTTGTTTTGAAAACAAGGAAATACTGTTGTTAGAAGATACGCAATTACAGGCAGCATGCAGTAGATGGCAACACCGATAATGACAAGCTGAATGACGAAGGATTGGTCAATATTCTCTACAGAAGTTACAGAAGAAATAATCAGACAAGGTGTAGCAATTTTTATAATGAATGAAGATAAATGCTGATTCACATCTTCTGTCAGGATTCCTTTTTTATTTAAGTAGTAACCCAAACCAATCGCAAAAAAAAGCTTGCACATAATATTAAACACAAACATAGAAAATCCACCTCATTTGAGCGCATGATATCATATGTATAAAGAAAATGATAGAATTAGGTGAATCGTTATGGAATCGTAGAGGAGTTTATAAGCAAAAAAGTATTAATATTAGCTGTCAACCCTAGAATTGGTGGAAATTCTGATTTGTTGTGTGATGTATTTATGTTGGTGCAATTGAAAAAGGTATATTAATTGCAAGCAATGTTTACGAAGCTGGCATTTTTAGTTCTACATCTAAAATGGAAGAAGCATATGTGATGGGAAAGAATGTATAAGTCAGAATTCATTTCTGGCTTTTTTCTATGAATATTACTTTTTTTCTTTGAATGTTATTGAAAGTGTATTTTTGAGTTACATAAAGCGATATAATACATACGTATGTTTTTTTGTTGAATAGATGAAAATCGTATTGTAGAAATGATGGATGATGAATGAATAAAAAATGTGTAGGTAAAAGAATTAAAAGAAACTGTTATATCGTTGGTATGATTTCTTTTATCATTGCACTTGTTTTTGGAACAATCATTAATGCATTTTCTGAAAAAGATCAGAAAGTGAATGCAACCTATACCGCAAATAGTACAGTACGAAGAATTAAATCACAATTAGATCAATATGTTGTAATGTCTGATTTTCTAGAAAATACAATCAATGAAGGATATGCGCTTGATCAGGAAGACTTTTCTAAGCTTGCAGAAATGATTCCGAATGAAAATGGTGTTGTAAAAGCGTTTGAAATTGCACCGAATGGAATTGTTTCTACTGTATATCCACAAGAAGGAAATGAAGTTGTTGCTGGATTAGATGTTTTAACGGTTGATGAAGGACACTTTGATGCAAACCTTGCAAAAGATACAAATGAATACACATTAGGTGGACCATATGAATTAAAGCAAGGTGGTAAAGGAGCATTGCTGTTTAATCCTGTCTATCAGAAAGATGCTTCTGGAAATGAGAATTTCTGGGGTTTTGTTGCTTTGATTATTGACTGGGATCGTTTTATTGAACAAATTGGTTTAGATAAACTGAATGATGCGTCCTATTCTTATGAAATATGGAAAAATGAAGGAAATACATCTAATCGTGTCGTACTTGCGAAAAGTGGAAATGACTTATCAAAGAACTGTTTGACAGTTGAATGCGATATTCCAAACTGCACATGGTATTTTGATATTGAACCAGAAGGTGGATGGATTCCATGGACGCAATGGGTTGCGACTGCAATACTTTCTTATCTTTTATCACTTATGGTTGCGACTCTGTTTTATCTGTATTCTTCCAAAAAATACCAGCAGGAACAATATGCAGTACAGCTTGAAAAATCTGCAGAACAGGCACGCAATGCAAATGAAGCAAAAACCAGATTCTTGTTTAATATGTCTCATGATATTCGTACACCAATGAATGCAATTATTGGTTTTTCTGATCTTCTTGAGAAGAATTTAGATGACCGTGTTAAAGCAAAAGGGTATCTGAAAAAGATACAGTCTTCTAGTAATCTATTATTGACAATTATTAATCAGGTTCTAGAAATGGCACGTATTGAAAGTGGAAAAGCTGTTTTAACATTAGAACCATGTAATCTCAGTGCATTATTTCATTCAGTGAATCTTGTGTTTGAAGAAGATGTTAAAAAGAAAGGTATCCATTTTTATGTGAAAACAAATGTGGAACATAAATATGCATATTGTGATCAAACAAAACTGCAGGAAATCTATTTGAATATTGTCAGCAACGCAATTAAATACACACCACAAGATCATGCAATTACAATCAATATTCAAGAAGTACCATCCATGCAGGAAAATTTTGCTCGTTATATTTTTATTTGTGAAGATACGGGATATGGCATGAGTGAAGATTTCGTTCCTCATATCTTTGAAGAATTCTCTAGAGAACATACAACAACAGAAAATAAGATCATTGGAACAGGTCTTGGCTTATCCATTGTAAAATCAATGATTGATCTGATGGGTGGAACGATCCAGGTAGAAAGTCATGAAGGAAAAGGTACTAAGTTTACTGTTGATGTATCATTAGAAATTGCCTCTAGTGAAGATGTGAATGAAACGGAAGATGTATCTAATGAAATTAATATAAATGAAAGAAATCATAAACGTATTCTTTTAGCAGAAGACAATGATTTAAATGCAGAAATAGCCTGTGAAATATTGAAGAGTGAAGGTTATCTTGTAGAACATGCTTCTCATGGTCAGCAATGTGTTGAAATGCTTCAAGAGGCAGAAGATGGGTATTATGATTTAATTTTAATGGATATTCAGATGCCATTTATGGATGGCTATGAAGCTTGTAAAGAAATTAGAAAAATGAAAGATACACAAAAAGCAAATATTCCAATCATTGCGATGACTGCCAATGCATTTGAAGAAGACAAACAAATGGCAATCAAAGCAGGAATGAATGATCATGTACCAAAACCAATGGATATGAGAGTTTTATCTCCTGTCCTGCAGAAATATTTATCTTGAATCAAAGGCTTTGTTCATGTGAAATGACAAGCCTTTTTTTATCTTATAAGAAATTCAATGCGTTTGTGATAATGAAAAATTAGAAGAAATGATAAAAATATGTATCTGATAGATG
>CAKVBD010000060.1 GCA_934725105.1 uncultured Bulleidia sp.
AGTACCGTCATACAGCCAGAATGGCACGTATACACCTTTGATTTCTTCAATGTGGTTGCTTTCCGTGAATGCTTTTGGCAGGAATGGTTTTCCTTTGTAGAAGTTCTTTAATTCTTTCACAGCATCTTCTTTGATTAATTTAAAAGGAATGACATAATCTGGCTTTAAAGAGCCTTCAAACTGTGCAGGAACTACCGTTGGATTTCCACAATATGGACATCTTGTTGCGGCTGTATTTGCATCAGAAATGAGTTGGGCACCACAGCTTGGACAGTTGTATGCACGCATGTTTTTTGCTTCTTCTTCATCCCATTGTAGAAGTTCTGCATTTTCCTGCTGTTTCTTTTCAGCATCTACGGAAACTGCTTCCTGGTTTTTCTCGAAAAAGATTTTATCAATTTCATCCACTGTGAATGTAGAACCACAGCTATCGCATTTTAGCTTGGATGAAACGGGATCAAATCTGAGTGGTCCATTACAATTGGGACACTGATAATTCGTTAATTGTTCTGGCATAGAATAATCCTTTCTATCTTGTCAGTACTTTTGAAAGTATAAGTAAAATAATGAAAAGGGCGATGGAAGAAAGACCTAAAAGAATGCCAATCAAATTATTGGACTGCAGCTGTCTTTTGTATCTTTCCTGATCAATGTTTTTCATATCTTTTTTACATGAAAAGGTCCGGAATCCGGACCTTTTGTTAAATCATTATGCCGGTTTCTTTTCTCCGCAGTTGTTGCAGAAGTTACCAGTATTTTCGGTATTGCATTTTGGGCAGATCCACTTTGCGTTTGCTGGATTAGCTTCACCACAGTTCGTGCAGAATTTACCAGTATTCGCTGTTCCGCACTTTGGACATGTCCATCCAGCTGCAGGAGCTGCAGGTTGAGCAGGTTGTGCTGGTTGCTGGTTGAGTAATACATTAGCATTCACACCACCGCTTGCCTGTGCTGCGTTGAGTCCTACAAAGCCCATTGCTGCACCATTTGCATTATTTGCGGCATCTCTCATTGCCTGAGCCTGTGCACCAACGATAGCAGCACCTGCTAGATTTGCATTTGTATATGCAGCATCTCTTTGCATCTGCTTGATCATCTTTTCGTCTTCTTCATCAGCCTTGATAGAAGAAATACCGAAGGAGACGATTTCAACACCTCTTTGATCTCTCCATTTCTTGGATAGTTCGTCATTTAGTGCTTCTGCTAGTTCTAGTGTGTGTGCAGGAATTTCGGAGTAACGAACACCTGCAGCACCAATTCTAGCGAATGCTGGCTGTAAAGCTGTTAATAATTCAGAACGCATCTGATCTTCGATATCAGAAATCTTGTATACTTCTGATACATTGGAACAAACGTTTGTGTAGAAAAGGATTGGATCAGAAATCTTGATGGAATATTCACCAAAAGCCTTGAGAGAGATATCTAAGTCAATCCCTGCTCTTTGATCAAGAACTCTGAATGGAACAGGGGAAGCTGTTCCGTACTTCAAACCTGGAATTTCTTTTGTGTTGAAGAAGTAAACTCTTTGATCTGTTCCTGTTTCTCCAGCAAATGTGATTCTCTTTCCAATTTGTGCGAATACGTCTTTTACAGAAGAGGAAAGGCTCTTGCCTGTAAAGATAGATGGTGCTGTTTTGGAGTCATATTTGTATTCTCCAGGTTCTGCGCAGATATCAACAACTTTACCTTGTTCAACGATAACTAAGCATTGACCATCAGCAACCGCAATGACAGAACCATCAGAAATCACATTGTCATTTCCACGGTTTCCACCAAGACCTGATGTCTTCTTATGACCTTTTACACAAATTGTATCGGCAGGAATTGCATCACAATAGAAATACTCTTTCCACTGATCGCTAAGTGTGCTACCTGCTGCATTAAGCGTAGTTAAAATTAGTCCCATATTATTCTCCTGTCTGTAGTGTAAGTGAACACTATCTTTTGTTAATTCCATTGTAACTGAAAATGGAATGGAAAACTATTAATTTATGTGAAAAGTTGCATGAAAATGAAAAACAGCTTCCAAATTAGGAAGCTGAGTTGAAACGATATCCGCGTTTCCAGAAAGAATCTAAGATTTTTTCGGAGTGAGAACTTTCTAGTTTTTCGCGAATATGGCAAATATGAACACAGATAATAGAACGACAGCGGAATGGTTCTTCTTTCCATACATTTTCGTAGATTTCTTCTGCAGTATGGATTTCATCTGGATGATCCATCAGATAAGATAGAATACCAAATTCTTTGGATGTTAGCTGTTTTTCAGTACCGTCTTTTAAGACTGTGTTATTTGTATTGTTGAGTGACAGGTTCATGATTTGACCTCCTTTAAATATTCATCGAGTGTGTAGGTTTGATAATTACCAGTTTCATGGTCATAGTATTCAATTTCAATTGTTCCAACCTTTGCAAGCTGTTTGAGCTCATCTATTGTGAATAAATCTTTTGTCTGATAGGAGCAGGAAGCTAGATCTTTGTTTTGAATTGCGTTACTGATGTAGAGATTTGCACCTCTATCGTAATTGGATTGTGAAGTTGTAAACCATAGATCAATTGCCTGCTTTCTATATGCTTCTAGGATAGATACAGCTTGTTTGTATTGTTCTGTGTCTAATTGATCTGTTGGAATATCAATATTGATGGATAAGTTGACGGAATAATTTGCTTCCAAATCTTTAGAAGAAAGATCTTTATGTAAGTTGTATTCATTTATGTAGTAGTTGATCTTTTCACCTGCGTTAAGTGGATACTTGTATGGCAAGGAAAATGCATGGTTCATAAAGATGAACTTTCCACATCCAAATGTAATGAGTGCAGCTGAAACAAAGTAGAGAATATTCTTCCAGTAGAATTTGATCTTTCTTTTGTATACAAAGATAGAAATCAGATAGATGCAGAATAAGAGAATGTAAAGAAGAATGAAGGAATCAATCATATTGGATTTGATGATAGAAAAACCTAGATTGACAAGTGAAACAAGCAAATAGAAATTGATGATGAATGGATAGGAGAAGAATGTGTTAGAGACCTGTTCTGCGCGTTCTGTCTTTCTTTCAATAAAGTTTTTCTTTAAGAGGAAACAAGCAATGCATGCATAGATAACTAATACTGTGATCTGTAAATAAGAAACACTTGGAACAAAGCTCATTGCATCGTCAATGGACTGCACGATATTCTGAGAAATACTTGTGAAATTGACAGCGACAATTGCAATTGGGGAAAATAGAATACCTTCTTCAAAAGATGACAACATGAATGGAATGAGCAATAGATCACTGATGATTTCTGCGGTTAAGCTGATTGCAACGAAGATTGCGGAATACGCAGCTAACATTACAATGCCATCAAAGATGTTATTCGCAAATAGATAAATACAGGAATTGATGATAAGTAATGCAAGAATGCCTAATGCCATCATCGCATAAGATGCAAAGAGTGGTGAAAAGAGAATTGTAGTGGAGCGCATTGTAAATAACAAAGCAAATATTGAAGTAATCGTATAGTAGATGAAGATCAGTACAAATGAGAAAGTGATTGTTGTGATTAGCAATTCTTTTCTGTTGACTGGAAGTGAGAAGTACATATCACAGCTTCTTTTTCGGTGTACAAAAGAGAACAGAAAGATTGGCAATGCAAATGTCATGATGATTGAAAGCACAAGAGATGTGATTGTGGCAATTCTAAAGCAGTCAGCAGCTTCATTGCCAGGTGTTAAGAAAGAAGACATGGAAATTGCAATGAACATGATGCCGAAGAATATCCAGGCAATGATCTTGCTTTTGAATAGATATTTGAAATAGTTCTTATTGATCATTAGATTTGCTCCTTCCTTCTAATTCATAGATAAATAATTCTTCAAAGTTTACCTGCAATACATCGACAAGAATTGGATGCATTGCTTCAATTTGAGTGAGAACTTCTTCCTGATTTCCTTTTGCGACGAGTTGATATACTCTGCCTTCATTTTCTAAATGTAGAATCTCAAAATCATTGAATGCATCTTTTTCGATTTCTTTTTCAAATACGATCTGGTATTTGTTGATGTTTTCCTTGGAATCGGATAAATCACCGTATTCAAGCATTCTTCCATCTTCTAGAATTCCAAAGGAATCACAGATATCTTCTAATTCTTTCAGGTTGTGTGAGGAGATGATAACGGTTAGATGTTCATCTTCAATTAAATCTGCTAATGCCTGTTTGAATTTGTAGCGAATGAGTGGTTCAAGACCATCATATGCTTCATCTAGTAATAAGAGCTTTGGCTCTGTGGATAATGCAAATAACAGGGCAACTCGTCTTTTGTTGCCTTTAGATAAATTCAGAATAGAATCTTTTTCATCTAGTTCAAATAGCTTTAAGAATTTCTGGTATTTTGCTTCAGAGAAGTCATACATGGATTCATAGATTTGTTTTACAGATTTGATTGTTGAACCTATTGGGTAGAATTGTTCGTCAGAAACAAATGCAATTTCCTTACGGATCTTTGGATCATCATATGTATCACAGTCATTGAACAGAACACATCCCTGTTCAGGTTCATAGACACCAGCGATAATACGAAGCAATGTAGATTTACCAGCACCGTTAATTCCAACGAGTCCAAAAATAGATCCATCTTGAATTTCCAGGTCTAGTCCTTTGAGTACTTCTTTATTTCCAAAGTTTTTGTATAGCTTGTCAATTTTTAACATGTTGCTTCCTCCTTATAGAGTATTTCAATGGCATCCATCAATTCTTGCTTTTGAATGCCTGAATCTTTGAGTGGCTGTAATACTTTTACGATTTGATTGGAATGAGATTGTTTGAGATCAATGTCTGAAACATAAACACCTTTTTTAGGAATGTTATAAACATATCCATTCTTTTCTAGTTCGATATATGCTTTTGATACTGTGTTTGGATTGATTCCGTTTTCTTGGGCGAGTTGACGTACACTTGGCAAGCGATCTCCAGGAGCTAGCACGCCTGCCTGAATAAAACGGAGTATCTGATTTTGTATTTGTTCAAAGATTGGCTCTTTGCTTTGTGTGTTGAGAAAAAACATTTGAACTCCTTTCTGTCTTATCTGTCTAAACTGTACTATCTGTACTAGCATAAGTCAATAGATATGACTGGAAATGTTACTATTCACCGATAAACAAAAATAAATAGAACAGGTAAACGATACTTAGCAGTATCAGATCCTGTTCTGTTTT
>CAKVBD010000061.1 GCA_934725105.1 uncultured Bulleidia sp.
ATCTTCTCCTTGTCTTTTGATAGTTGTGGTTGTCAGTCCACTTCTATCTTACGGCTTGGAGATTTTTTATACTATATTGCCCAACGCTAAAGCTCTTTTGTCCACGCGCATAGCACGTGGTATTATTCTTCTATTTCAATCACATTTTCACTATGATTGTCTGTAATGACTTTTGGTGTAATTACACTGAATACAACGATTGCCAAAATATAAAAAATTACAATGATACACAAGATAACAACAATCACTTTCCAGATTGTTTTACTACGTTGATTCTTCATTGCCAGCTGTTCATTGATTTTAGCTAGCTGCTGAGCAACTGCATTCTTATCTGTCTCTGCAACGATTTCTTCTCCAAGCAATGTACTTACATCCGTATCCAGAACATCCGCAATTTTACAAAGAACATCCGCATCAGGTACAGAAAGTCCTTTTTCCCATTTACTGACTGTCTGACGAACAACATTCAACTTTATCGCAAGTTCTTCCTGTGTATATCCTTTTGCTTTTCGCATTGTTTTTAGATTTTCATGGAACATATTCAAAATCTCCTTTTTCTAGTTACATCCTATACAAATATGCCTGTTGCGAAAAGCAACGCATAGTAACATTTGATTCAATCATTTATCAATTTCAGAAATTTCTTTTCATTCATGATTTCATTTGTCAGATATTCACCATCATAAAACAATGCATATGTTGTAATAGGAGATGGGATATTTCTAGCCTGTTCTTTCCTTGTAATATGGATTACTTTAAATGGGATATCATTTTCTTTCGCTGCCTTTTCTACAAGGGGAACATATTTTGCAGTGAACGGACATTGATTTGTATAGTAAAGAACATATCCATTTTCATCAACATGAGGATGTTTTACACATTCCATAAACTTTGGTTTTTCTACGTCAACAAAAAATGGTAAATACCACAATTGAATTCCATTATTAGTTTCATCACATACTGTAAAGCCTTTATATTTCAAAAACTTTGGATCCGCAAGATACGGTTTTTTCTTAGCAGTACTTAATATACACAAGCCTTTTTCCCCTTTTTCTTTACTGTCTTTGACACATGCTTCCAGCAAGTCATTTGCATAGCCATGTCCCTTGAATGCACCCGATACCCAAAGACAGTCAATATACATATACCCTTCAGCATCAATTGGATTCCATGCATTTTCAGCAGGAATATATTCAATAAAACATTTCCCACGCTCTACACTCTTCAAAAACACAAGACCATCATCAAATCTATCAAAAAGCCATGCTTTCTTAGAGGATACTTGAATATCTTTATTGTTAGAAATAGCACAACAGATATGTTCTTTCTCTATATTATCTTTTGTTACTTTGATATATTCCATATATTCATTACTCCTGACATACAGTATATGAGATTTCCATTCAAAAAGGAAAGCACACAATGCTTTCTCGAATAAAACTATTTTATAAAATATAAGTCTTCAAACTCATCCATTGGCCACATTGGTCTAGCAATCATCTTGAATGGAATTCTCTCACTTCTTTGAATTGTTGGACCATCAGATAAAGCCATGATATGGAATTTTGTTTCAGGAATCAAATATGTATCTAAATACCCCATCTTTACAACTACGATATCATAGTCATGGAAAGGTGCATTCGCTACATCAAACTGTTCCATCGTACCATATTGAATATTATCATTCATAATAATCACATCAATATTGGTACCACTAACATTAAACAAGTATGACTTCCCTAAATCAAAATCTGAACTAAATCCTTTTTGTTGTTTGCCAACTGCTTTTAATGTACCTTCTAATCGAACAGATTTACTATCCGCATCTTCTTCTACACCAACATTTAAAGTCAGTTTTTCTCCAACTTCACACTTAGAGATAATATCGTAGCTCTTTGGATCATTGATACCCGCAAACAAAACCTTCTTGTCTGTTTTATGCTTTAGCATTTCTCTTAAGACAATTGTGTTCTGACCATATCCACCAGCACCACAGTTATCACCAGAGTCAGTAATCACAACTGTTTTTTCAGGATAGTTCAATGCAGTTTCAACAGATTTATCTACTTCATCAAAGTTTCCAGTAAATTTAAATTCATGACGATGATCCCATGTATACTGACTGATTCTATCCGCAACTGCATTACAGTAATCCACATCATTCATTGTATTCGGTACTACAACAACTGCAGCACCAAGCTTGTCATCATCATGTCGAATAAATCCAACATGGAAGGAAGTGGAGAATACTCTTGGATCTTTTTCCGCTTCATCCAACAGCTGATTAATGGAGCGAACAGGTTCATTTGCAGATACACTTCTTTCACCACCAACCATGATAGGAAGTTTTCTAATGATTGGTTTCATCACTCTACGATGTAGCATCAAATCACATAACAGTTCTGCCACTTTTCTTCTTGTTTCAACCGTATCAAAATGAGGTGATTCACGGAAACATCTTACAATATTCAATTGATTTGATAATTCTTCTGTTAAATTTCCATGAGGATCCATGACCATTGCAATTGGCATGTATTTACCAACGATTTTACGAATTTCTTTTACTAAGTAATGTTCACCAGAAATACAAGCCAGTCCATCTACACCACTAGCACCATGAAACTGTAAATAAATACCATCGATTTCAGATAAATGTTCTTTTAATGGATGTAATATACATTCACAGATATAATCAAATGTTTCTTTACCAATCATTCCATTTGGAGAAGTATTTGCATATATGGAAGGAATTACTTCAATACCATTCTTGTTGAAAATATCTTCTACCTTCATTGCTTTTACACAATCATCTCCATACAGAAAATGGAAGTCATCTCGATTCACAATATGACTAATGTGTTCATTACATTCTGCATTAAAATGCGCTACAAAAACTTTCATTATTATCTTTCCTCTTCATTTTCATTTAAGAAATATCTTTATCATTATTAAAAGATAGATTTATCGCAGCTTTCTACCACTCTTTCACTAATTCCAGTCCTTCTTCAATTGCATTCTGAACTTTTTCTTCAATCTCATCTAAAGAAACATAGTCCATATTCTGTGCCGCAATCACATCCATTGGACCAATGCCCCATAGCCAGCTCAATGCTTTTAAATGTGGGGTTGCCTGTTCTATAGGATCACCAGTTGCGATATCCATTCCACGTGTTGTAATGTACAAAAGCTTCTCAGCATGACAATTACCATAACATGTTTTGTCATCGCTTTTAAAAGTAACATCAAATATTGAACAAAGTTCTAAGAAGTTCTTTAAAGCTGCTGGATATGACATATCCCAGAATGGCGCTGCAATCACAATTCTATCTGCATCACGAACTGTTTCTGCCCATGATATTGACACAGAATCATAATCACCATGTGTTCTTTTTTGAATCAAATCTTCTTGTACAATTGTTAAAGGAAGCTGATTCAAATCATATTTGATAATTTCATATCTTTCAGAAAGCTTATCAATGATTGGTTCTGCAATCCTACGTGTTCTAGACTCTTTTCCACGCATGCATGCATCAATATAGACTAAAGATTTCATTATATTTTTCCTCATTTCTCTATCATCTATTATCCCTTATTCCACCGATAATGTCCTCTAATATCATCATGTTTTTCTAAAATATCTTCTTCATATGTTTTTTGAAAAGGATTGGCATGATGAATCACATATGGAATACCATCCTGATTTCTTCGATCAGATACGATAGCGATATGATTATTAAAAATCACAATATCTCCACCCTGCCAGGATTTAATATCTTTTATATCTGTCGTTAAACTTTCTGCATTCAGATTAAAAAATACATACAGATTCTTCACTCTTCGAAAATCAATATTCTTATCAGCAACTTCTATATCATACACATCCGCATGCATGGCAATATCAGCCGATACAAGTTCCATCAAATCATATCCAGCAACTTTCAATGCATACGCAACAACATCTGTACAGACACCATATCCATCATTGGGATATCCACCAGCATAATATGCACTCTTATACTTTGGATGTGTATTCACATATGCAATTGCACCTTCTAAGATATCCACTTGATCATCTATTCCATCACCATCTTTATCCAATGAACTATGATATTGTGCAATGACATCTCCCTTCCATTTCTCAGGCAATCTTTTAGAAGATGTATGCTGATAACGCAAGCACAAAAGAGTAGAAAGAAATACAACTACAATTAACAGACAGAGAAATATTTTTTTAATCATTGTCTTTTTCATTTTCTTCTCCTACTCAATGTTTTATTTGTATAAATATCTTATGCTGAAGCATCATACAATACATATTCTAATGTCTCCAAAAGCCTTTCATTATCATAATTTTCATCATTTAAATATTTCCCAAGAAATAATTCATTCATTGATATTTTGAATTATTTGTTTTTATTCTCAATAAATGCCTGATACCAGTAATAACTATCTTTTTTATATCTCTTCAAATTATCATTACGATCAATATATACAAAACCATACTGTTTCTGATAGCCATTCAACCAACTCAATAAATCAGTAAATGACCACACATAATAGCCTCTACAATCAATACCATCAGCAATTACCAATATTTCTTGAATATGTGAAAACGAAAGATTATTCGCTAATACATCTGGTTTAGTTATGAATTGGTGCGACACTGTCGCACCAATTTGAGGATATAATACATAGAACTGACGACACAATTTAAACAAAGTAAAATTTATAGTGCTTCTATTTGATATAAGCAGTAATACTGTTCTGGCCTTCCAACTTGCCAAACCCAGCAGCAGTATATAATCCTGTTT
>CAKVBD010000062.1 GCA_934725105.1 uncultured Bulleidia sp.
GTCGATTTTTCATCAAGACCTCATGAACATCATGTTATTTTGGAATATGTCAAAACCTCAACCAATTTTGGATATTCGAAATAATCCCAAGTGAATTGACTTGGGATTTTTTTGATGGAGTATAAAAAAACTATGACAATCTGACACACGATCAGATATATCATAGTTTATTTTTTTTAATTCTTGCTGTCTTTCATAGAAGCAATCGCAAAGCTTCTAGATTCCAATACTTTCAATAATGCATTAGCAGTATCCAAAGAAGTCATACAGCTGATATTATTTTCTGCAGAAACTCTTCTAATCAGGAAGCCATCCTGATTTGTCTTACGGTCGTGATTGTGGTTAGTATTGATAACAAACGCAACCTTACCTTCCTGGATCAGATTCAATACGTTATCTTCAACATCTTCACTGATCTTCTTTGTCTGATGTACATAAAGACCATTTTCTTTCAAGAATCCTGCTGTACCTTCCGTTGCGTATAGACCATATCCAATACGGTAGAATCTTCTGGCAATATCTAGAATATCTTTCTTGTCTTCATCTGCTACTGTCAGTAATACAGTTCCATATTGTGGAATCTTTACGCCACTAGCAATGAGTGCCTTATACAATGCTTTCTCTAAAGAATCATCACAGCCAAGTGCTTCACCAGTAGATTTCATTTCTGGCCCTAAGACCGTATCAACAGATCTCAGTTTTGCAAATGAGAATACAGGAGCTTTGACATATACCTGTGTTGTATCTTCCTTCATATATCCAGGTGTAATGTTCTGATCAAGTAAAGACTGCCCTAAAATACATTTTGTGGCGATATTACACATAGCAATACCCGTAATTTTAGATAAGAATGGGACTGTTCTAGAAGATCTTGGATTGACTTCCAATACATAAACTTTATCGTTTTTATCTACAATAAACTGAATGTTGTACAATCCAACAAACTTGAAGCCTTTTCCAATACGCATTGCATAGTCAATAATTGTATCTTTAACTTTCTTAGAAATTGTCTGTGTTGGATATACAGAAATAGAGTCACCAGAGTGAATACCTGCTCTTTCAATATGTTCCATGACACCAGGAATAAATACATTTTCACCATCCGCAATTGCATCAATTTCTAATTCTTTTCCTAATACATAACGGTCAACAAGAATTGGAGAGTCATGAGAGATTTCTTTCACTGCAGTTGCCATGTACACTTTCAATTCTTCATCATTGTGTACAATTTCCATTGCTCTACCACCGAGTACATAGCTTGGTCTTACAAGCACTGGATAAGAAATCTTATTCGCGATTTCAAGTGCTCTTTCAACAGTGACTGCTGTTTCTCCTTCTGGCTGAGGAATACCTAATACATTCAACATGTTTTCAAATTCATGTCGATCTTCTGCCTTGTTGATTCCTTCTAAAGAAGTACCTAAAATCTTAACACCATGTTCAACTAGACCAGAAGCAAGATTGATTGCTGTCTGTCCACCAAACTGGACGATAACACCCTCTGGCTGTTCAAGATCTACAACATGCATCACATCTTCCACAGTCAATGGCTCAAAGTATAACTTGTCAGAAATAGAGAAGTCTGTAGATACTGTTTCTGGGTTATTGTTGATGATAATTGCTTCATAGCCACACTGCTTTAGAGTCTTGACTGTATGTACTGTTGTATAGTCAAATTCAACACCCTGTCCAATGCGAATCGGGCCAGAACCAAGTACAATGATTTTCTTTCGACTAGATCTGATAGATTCATTTTCTTTTTCATATGTGGAATAGAAATATGGTGTTAAAGAAGTAAATTCACCAGCACATGTATCAACCATCTTATATACAGGAATCATGTTTTCCTTCTGTTCCATTGCATATAGATCAATTTCTTTCATATCCCAGTTTCTTGCGATATATTTATCAGAGAAACCATTTCTCTTTAATCGATATAGAACTTCTACATCCTTTGGATGATCTTTCATTTCGTTTTCTAGATCAATGATTCTCTGGATATGCTTCAGGAAGAAATAATCAATATTTGTCAGTGTATGAATTTCATCCATGGAATATCCCATGCGCAGCCATTGAGCAATCGCAAAGATTCTTTCATCATCTCTAGCTTTGATTTTCTGATACAATTCTTCTTTTGAATATGCATCAAATTCTTTCTTTTCAAGATGATCAACTTTTACTTCCAAAGATCTGACAGACTTTAAGAATGATTCTTCAAAAGTTCTGCCAATTGACATAACTTCCCCTGTTGCTTTCATCTGTGTACCTAATTGTCTATCTGCATTTGGAAACTTATCAAATGGAAGTCTTGGGAACTTTGTTACAACATAATCTAATGCTGGCTCAAAGCATGCATAGCTTGTACCAGTGATTGGGTTTTTGATTTCATCCAGTGTTAATCCTGCAGCAAGTTTAGCACTGATGGAAGCAATTGGATAGCCTGTTGCTTTAGATGCTAATGCAGAAGATCTAGATACACGTGGGTTGACTTCAATGACATAGTATTTGAAGCTTTTTGGATCTAATGCAAGCTGTACATTACATCCACCACAGATACCTAATGCACGAATGATCTTCAAAGATGCATTTCTTAGCATCTGGTTTTCTCTATCTGTAAGTGTCTGTACTGGTGCTACGACAATACTGTCTCCTGTATGAATACCAACAGGATCTACGTTTTCCATATTACAGATCACAATTGCATTATTTTTTCTATCTCTCATGACTTCGTATTCGATTTCTTTATAGCCTGCAATAGATTGTTCAATCAAACACTGGTGTACAGGAGACATCTTCAAACCTGTTTCTGTGATATGGCGTAATTCATCTTCATTATGGGCAAAGCCACCACCTGTACCACCTAATGTATATGCAGGACGTACAACTAATGGATAGCCTTCACTTTCAGCAAATGCGATTGCCTGATCCACTGTATGTACAATTGCACTTTCAGGTACTGGTTCATGTAATTCATTCATCAAAGATCTGAATAGATCTCTATCTTCTGCTTTATTAATAGCATTGATGTCTGTACCAAGGATTTCTACACCAAATTCATCAAGAATACCATCTTTATGCAATTCAACAACAAGGTTCAAGCCAGTCTGTCCACCAAGAGAACCTAAGATAGCATCTGGTCTTTCCTTGAAGATCACTCGTTTAGCAAATTCTACTGTTAATGGTTCAATGTATACTTTGTCAGCAATCGCAGCATCTGTCATAATTGTCGCTGGATTAGAGTTGATCAAAATAACTTCATATCCCTCTTCACGTAATGACTGGCAGGCTTGTGAACCAGCATAGTCAAATTCTGCAGCTTGTCCAATCACAATTGGCCCACTGCCAATAACCATAATTTTATGAATATCTGTACGTTTAGGCATGTGCATTCTCCTTATCCATCATTTCAATAAATTCATCAAATAAATATGTACTGTCTTGTGGTCCAGCATTTGCTTCTGGATGATACTGTACCGCAAAGCATGGGTATTTTGTATGTCTAACCCCTTCACAGCTGCCATCGTTCAATGCTCTATGAGACATGATCAGATCTGTTCCTTCTAGACTGTCAATATCTACCGCAAAGCCATGGTTTTGAGAAGTGATTTCTGTTCTGCCTGTTTCTAGATTTACAACTGGATGGTTTGCTCCACGATGACCAAACTTTAGCTTATATGTTTTTGCACCTTGTGATAAGGCAATCAGCTGACATCCAAGACAGATACCAAATACGACTGTATGAGGAATCAGTTTTTTAATTGTTTCAATAACTTCAGGAAGATCTTCTGGATCACCAGGACCATTGCTTAACATGACACCATCTGGATTGAAACTCATGATTTCTTCAAAGCTTGTATTGTATGGCACAACAACAAGATCACAATCACGCTTTGCCAGCTCTCTTTGAATTGAAAGCTTGACACCAAAGTCCATCATGACTACTTTCTTGCCTCTTCCAGGAATTGGATACATGGAACGTGTAGATACTCTTTCTACCTGATCATGCAGGAAGCTTTCCTTCTTTAACTGTTCTGCTAAAGATGGAATTTCTTCTTCTGTATCACAGAAAGAAGCTTTTAATGTACCCATAGAACGGATCTTCTTTGTGATTGCACGTGTATCCACACCAAAGATGCCTGGAATTTTCTTATCTTTCATATACTCATCCAAAGTCATCTCTTCTCTGAAATTGCTTGGAAATGGACAATAGTCTCTCATCACAAAGCCAAATACTGCAGGTACGAGACTTTCATTATCATCACGGTTGATACCGTAGTTTCCAATCAAAGGATATGTCATCATAACAATCTGACCACAATAAGAGTTGTCCGTCAGGATTTCCTGATATCCAGTCATGGAAGTATTAAATACTAATTCACCTGTACTGTAACAATTGCTGCCTAATGCCTCACCTTCATAATAAGAGCCATCTTCTAAAACGAGATACCTTTTCATATGCTTCTTCCTCCTTGTAAAAAAAAGACAGTTCCACAAATATGAACTGTCAAATAGAATTACGAACTGTAAAAAGAACGTTATGATCCAAATTTAGAATTTCAGTTAAGATACAAATCATCATTTCCGTCCTCCTACTTGTCGTCAAATATAGTATCAGTCTCTTCCGTTTTCTGCAACAAAAACTTTTAGTCGATAGTAATTACGCATGAAACAAATCGAGATTATAAATCTCGATTTGTTTGCTTCCAAAATGTAGCATATACGTATAT
>CAKVBD010000063.1 GCA_934725105.1 uncultured Bulleidia sp.
CGCTGTAAGGCGCAACTTTGAGAGCAGGGCTATGCCCGAAACTGAAAAACCACCGGCTGGGCCGGTGGATATTTATTAAAGTATTCCAATTTCTTGTAAGAATAGTTTGCCTGCTTTTGATAATGTATGATCTTTACGTTTGAGAAATACACTTGTGATGAACATTCCTGGATCATTGATTGAACGTACAACCATATCACTTGTTTTTGAGATATCAGCATCTGAATATGGAATCAGTGCGACTGTATTAAATGTTCTTGCCCATTCAATGGCAGTTTCATTGATTGATGTGATGATAGAAATGTTTGGTGCTAAAGCATGTTGACCAAATACAGTATATATAATATTGGAAATATCAAATGGAATGGAAAGTGGATGACCTGAAAATTCGGTGATTTCAATTGGTTTCGTCTCATTTGAAAGAGGATGATCTGGTGGTATGACAGCTACGATATCATCCTTTTCATATGGGAAAGTTTCCAGTGTACCAAATTGTGGAATACTTGCACGAACAAGACCAATTTCTGTGATTCCATTTAAAACGTTTGGAACAACGAAGTCACTTGCGATTTCATATACATCATAGTTGATTTCTGGATGATGACTAACAAAATCTTCAAATAAGTTATGGATGTAGTGAATGGAATTTCCTGCAGGAATGGATATTTTCAATTGATCTGTGTAACCTGTCTGCTGGCATTGCAAAGATGTACTGATGCTGTTTTCAATACGACAGATTTCACGTGCTTTTGTATAAAAGATGCGTCCAGCTTCTGTTAGTTCAATGGAACGACTGCCTCGTTTGATGAGCTGTGCACCATAGGTACGTTCAATATTCTTTAACTGATTACTTAAAGATGGCTGTGCAATGAGTAACTGCTTTGATGCGGCTAAAATACTTCCACAATCAACAATGGCAACGAAGTTACGATAGGATTCTAACGTCATTGGATTCTCCTTTTAATATATATAATAAAAATATTATACTTTATAAGTGAAAATAGTAATATCATTATATTTTTTCTTTGATTATAATACAAATGTTTTTGTTTAGAGAAGATTGCATGAAAACATGCAGAAAGAGGGGTTATGGCAAACATCTTAACAGACATTCTTGCGATTATTGGCGTTGTCCTGAACGGACTTCCACAAGGATTATTGGCTTTGACATTCGGATTTGCATCCATTCCAACAGCGATGGCATTCTTTATTGGTGCACTTGGTAATACAATTACGCAAAGCGTAGCACCTATTTCTTTCCAGGCGGAAACAATTACGTATGCGGGAAGTGCAGGAAAAGATCGTTCTGAACGCTGTACAATGATTTTCTTTGGCGCTGTGATTATGACAGTGATTGGTGCTTTTGGCTTATTAACAAAAATCGTTGATTTTGTAGGTGAAGATATTTCATTCGGTATGATGGCTGGTGTTGGTATCATCTTGACAAAAGCTGCAATTGATATGATCAAGAAAGATAAATTAGCGGGTGGTGTATCATTAACTGCTGCACTGGTTACGTATTTCATTACTAGAAATAATCCAAATACTTTGGTGTATACAATTGTTATTTCTGTCGTTGCTTCCTGTATTGCGAATGCAATCTTCAAAAAAGATAAAGAAAATATTGTGGTAGTTGATGATAAATTTATTCGTCAGAAATTCACAATCAATGCAAATGTAATTATGGGTGCACTTGGCATGGTTTGCTTGAATATTGGTTCAAATATTTCATTTGGATCTATTACAGCGAGTATGGCTACAAGTGGAAATTATAATGTTGACCACTTAACAGTTATTTCTTCTTTAGCTGATATGGGTTCTTCTTTCTTTGGTGGAGCACCTGTAGAATCTATTATTTCTGCAACTGCAAGCGCACCTCATCCAGTATGGGCTGGTGTAGCAATGATGGTCATTATTGGATTGATTTTGATTACTGGTATTTTACCTAAAATCAGTAAATATGTTCCAGCTTCTTCAATTGCAGGTTTCTTGTTCGTTCTTGGTATCTTCAAGACAGTTGCATTGGATGCACCTGCTGCTTTAGCTGCAAATGCTGCTGTTGGTGGTTCTACACTTGTTGTGACTGCAGTTACAAACCCATTCTTAGGCATGCTTGCTGGTATTGTTGTTAGAATGCTTGGTATTTAATTGGATGAGTGGAGGATATAATGACAGGATATACAATGGAATTGTGTGGTGTTGAAAGAACACTGCCATTTATTCCAATCAATGAGACGATGGCCTTTGCAAGTTTTGTTATCTTGGGAGATACAGAACTTGTATCAGCATGTGCACCAAAGCTTGCGGAAATGATTGGTGATGTGGATGCAGTTTTAACTGCAGAAGCAAAAGGCATTGCATTAGCGTATGAAGTTAGCAAGTGTCTTGGACTGAAAGAATTTATTGTTGCTAGAAAAAGTGAAAAATCATACATGAAGGATGTTGTTTCAGCATCTGTACATTCTATTACAACTGCTGGAGAACAGCATTTATATCTTGATGGTGTGGATGCTGCTAAGATTCGTGGAAAGAGAATCTGTATTATTGATGATGTTATTTCAACAGGTGAATCTTTACATGCATTAGAAGTACTTGCACAGAATGCAGAAGCAGTCATTGTTAAAAAAGCGGCTTTGCTTGCGGAAGGAAATGCTGCAAATAGAGATGATATTGTGTTCTTGAAAAAATTACCATTGTTTTCTAAAGTAGAAGATGGTTACGTTGAAATTACTGAATAAATGAATGAGAGTCTATAAACTTGATGTTTATGGACTTTTTTTTATAATTTGAGTAGAAAAGTATTGACCTTATACTTTGTAGAAGGTCTAGGATTTGGTTGTCGAAAGATGGAGGCAACAAAATGAATATCAAAGAAGTAGAAAAAATCACAGGAATTTCAAGTCAGAATATCCGCTTTTATGAAAAATATGAACTTGTTCAACCTGTACGCAATGCAAACAATGGATATCGTGAATATAATGCAGAGGATATTAGAAAACTAAAGATCATTAAAATGCTGCGTATGATTGATATGCCGGTGGAACAAATCAAATTAATACTGCACAATGAAAGAGACTTGAATCAATCACTGGAAGACCAAGAATATTTATTGAAGCAAAAACTAACAGAAACAAAATATGCAATTGAAGTGTGCAAAGAAATCAAAGAATCCAAGCAGACACTGAATGATATCAATGTAGATGAATATCTAGAGAGTATGTCAAAAGAACCATCTCATTTCTTCAAGAATTGGCTAAATGATTATAAAGATGTCATTCAGCATGAACATGAAAGAGTTTTTACATTTACGCCAGATACGGAAATCACAGATCGGTATAGTTTTGCGAATGCTTTATACGCATATGCAATGAAAAAAGACAAAGAACTGATTATTACAAAAGAAGGCATGTATCCTGAATTTGTCATGGATGGCGTTACATATACAGCAGAAAGAAACTATACGCGTGTTGCTGGTATACCAGTAGCTGTGATTCGATGCACAAGAAAATATAGTGATGAAAAAGAATATACGCATGGTCGTAAAAAATGGATCAGAATCTTACGCATTTTCTGGCCTGCAATTTTATGGAACGTGTTTATTCTAGCTACAAGAGGTTCAGATTTATTCTCATCAAAAGAAGGAATCATTGTAATCATTGCATTTTTGATTTTGAGTGTTGTGATGTCAGCCTTGAATTATTTCTTATACTGGAATCGAGATTATACATATGAAGATAAAAAATGAATTTGCTTTCAAAATAGTAAGAAAATCTAAAAAATTCATTAAAAATAGATAATTTTTCATAATTTTGATGTGAAGAATATGTGTATCTCAAGTTTTACAGTAAAAGTGCTAAATAAAGCATATTTATGCGATATTTAGCACTTTTTGTGTGTACAGTATT
>CAKVBD010000064.1 GCA_934725105.1 uncultured Bulleidia sp.
CAACTTATCTCTCGTAGCCTAGCCTTATATGTGATTTCTGTCCGTCGGACCAGAGATTTGCTTACAGCTTCCTTCAGATTCCACCTCACGATGGACACCCTTGCTGTTCGGCTATACACTTCCCACTATCTGGGCGTGTTCGGGACTTGCACCCGTTAGAGCACGCCCATGGCGCGCAAACTTAAAAAAGCCTCTTTGCTAAGGCTTTTTGTTTATTCATCTATGCTTACTCTTTCAATATGCAATGCAAGATAGCCAATTTCTATTTCTTCCAACTGCACATGTAATGCTTTACTCAAATTATCACAGACAATTCTAGCAAGCTCATAAGATCGAGGAAAATTATGTTCCACATAGTCATTCATGTTTACTTTCAATGATTCTTTTTTCAATACACGTGCCACCATGAATTTCACATGATTCATTAGACGATTATAGCTTAAGGAAGAAACATCAATATGGATATCTCTCTGCTCTTCAATCAAAGATACACATTCTCTAACTGCAGCTGCCATCTGCATAGAAACCGCAACAGATTCTTTTTCAAGAGCTGAATGAATATGCAGTGCAACATATCCAATTTCATCATCTGGAACGTTGATTCTCTTATTTTTCTCAAGATCTTCTTTCAGCTTCAGTGCTACTTTAAATTCACTACTAAATAATGTCTTAATATCTGGTGTTAATGGGTTTGATATCTGTTCACCCTTTTGCATGCGCTTTACCGCAAATGCAATATGGTCTGCCATTGGAAACAATATACTTCTATCAATTGTTCCAAACTGTTCTTCTGCAACATTTAAAATTCGATTTGCCATCTCTAGATATTCAGGATCAATACTTCTTGCAAGTTCAGAAGCACTTCCTCTAGAAGATGTCACCTGCAAAGAATACACAGTACATTCTTCAGGCCGTTCCATTCGTTCTCCAACTTTTTTCCCAAAGCCAACGCCCTTTCCAAGCAGTACATATTCCTTGCTATCCTGCATATCAAATGCAATTACCCCATTATGATTTAATACTCTGCATATACGATACACAGTTCCCCTACCTTTCTCATGGATTTATCTGTTTCTAAAAACAACCATGATCATTTCCAACATTTTTAATTTATCATATTTCTTGTGATTTTTCTATCAAATTCACAATACTATTGTTAAAAAGCGATCAGATAATATATTCTGACCGCCTCATTTTTTCATTTCAAAAATTATCTCGTACTATTAATCCTGATATGTGTCTACCGCATACAATGGTTCACCTGCTTTGATTTCACCATGTGCAAGTAAACGAATCTTTTGATTGCTCTGTAATTCTGTACATAAGATTGGAGAACACAATGATGGTGCATTTGCACGAAGATACTCTAGATCAAGTTCTAAAAGCTTATCACCCTTCTTGACCTTCTGACCATTTTCAACAAAACATGTAAATCCTTTACCATCTAGTTTTACTGTATCAATACCAATATGCATCAAAACAGAAACACCACTGTCAGTCATAAATCCAATTGCATGCTTTGTATTAAAGACAAATACAACTTCTCCATCTTCAGGAGCTACTACAACTGGGTTTGTTGGCGTTACAACAGCGCCATCTCCCATCATTTTTCCCGCAAATGCGTCATCTGGTGCAGTAGAAAGATCATCTGCATTTCCAGTGATTGGACTAGAAATGATAACAGTTTCCTTAACAGTTCCATTCTGTTCTGCATCATTCTTTTCCTGTGTTGTTTCAACTTCTTCTGCAACTGTAGAAATCTCTTCATTTGGTGCAGTTTCTAAATAATCTTCAAAGTTTGATTTGATTACAGTAACCTTTGGTCCGTAGATAATCTGTACGCCATTTCCTTTATGTACAACACCTGTTGCGCCAGTTGCTTTTAATACTGCATCGTTTACTAGTTCAGATTTCACTACAGTGCAGCGAAGTCTAGTTGCGCAGCAGTCTACATCAGAAATATTCTTCTTGCCGCCAAGACCTCTTAAGATTCCTTCGGAAACAGCATCTTCAACAGCTGCGCCCTTTTCGCCTTCTTTTCTAGCATTCACATCTGCTCTTGTATAAAGCTTTACTTCTTCAGAATCATCTCTACCTGGTGTTTTCAAATCCAGCTTCAAAATCAAGAAACGGAATAAGAAATAGTAAACAATAAAGTAAACAACACCTACAACAACGATCCAGATCCAGCTTGTCTTTGCATTACCCTGTAAAATACCAAATAAGAATAAATCAATAAATCCACCAGAGAATGTCATACCTACACCAACATTTAAGATATGCATCAACATATAAGCAAGACCAGCAAATACACAATGGATACCATATAACAATGGTGCAGCAAAGATAAATGTGAATTCAAGTGGTTCAGTAATACCAGTCAGCATTGAAGTTAATGCTGCAGATAAAAGTAAACCTTCTACTGCATTTCTCTTTTC
Organism: uncultured Bulleidia sp.; assembly: GCA_934725105.1. Lineage (GTDB taxonomy): Bacteria > Bacillota_I > Bacilli_A > Erysipelotrichales > Erysipelotrichaceae > Bulleidia. Next base: position 2,439 of record CAKVBD010000064.1, read on the forward strand.
AGGCTTTGAAGTGCTGTACATTGCAAGAGCAGCTCCAGGAAGACCAAAAATCATTAATGGGAATTTACCTGCCATGAATCTAGTAGCAGATACTGCGAAATGTGTAACTGTTGGATCAGATAGCTGCGCAAAGAAAATATTCTGTGCGCCTTCAATCATTTGTCCACTTACTTCCATTGTTCCACCAACAGCTGTCTGCCAGAATGGAAGGTAGAATACATGGTGAAGACCAAATGGAATTAATAAACGCTCCATGAATCCATATACCCATGTACCAGCATAACCAGAACGAAGTACTAGATCACCAACTGCATAAATGCCAGCCTGAATTGTAGGCCATACATAGAACATAACAATGCCGACAATTACATAAGCAAGTCCAGATACGATAGGTACAAATCTTGTTCCGCCAAAGAAAGATAATACCTGTGGAAGTTCAATCTTATAGTAACGGTTATGCAGTGCAGAAACACCAAGGCCGACAATAATACCGCCAAACACACCCATCTGTAAGGAAGTAATACCGCATACATCTGCTGTAGCACCAGATAGCATTGCTTCTGCACCACCATTGATTCTAATTAATGTTCCAATGGATGCATGCATAACGAAGAAAGCAATAACTGCAGAAAGTGCAGCAACTTCTTTTTCCTTCTTTGCCATACCAATAGCAACACCCATTGAGAAAATCAATGGAAGATTTGCGAAAATAATGTTTCCTGCAGAATTCATGATTTCCAAAATATCATTAATTGTAGTACCAGGTCCCATTGCTTCATACAAACCATAAGCTTTCAGCATTGTCTCATTTGTAAATGAACCACCAAGTCCCAATAGCAAACCAGCTACTGGAAGAATTGCGATTGGAAGCATAAATGAACGTCCAACCCTCTGTAGAACTCCAAAAATCTTGTCCTTCATAGTTTTCCTCTTTTCTTTTATCGAATCTCTTTTTTTGATTTCATTATGAAGGTAAGTTTTTAGAACATTGCGCGCATTTATGTTCTCATTGCCATAAGAAAAGGCACTAACCCCTACACAAATATCTCAAAAAAATATTTATGCACAGTTAATGCCTGAATAATCAGTAACACACTATGTCCATAAAAGTTTATAACACAGTTCCAATATAATAGCAATGATTTTATATACACGGGAGTTTAGGAGTTGTAAAAAATATCGAATTTAAGATCGTGGCTTATTTACCACGTTTTTTTATACTTATTTTTG
>CAKVBD010000065.1 GCA_934725105.1 uncultured Bulleidia sp.
TTCTGAAAAGTTTTTTATTTTGTGGATAACTGCTATTGACAGCTTTTATGTTTATTCATTTATCGGTGAATAGTAACTAAATCTTGAGATGATTTATTGATTTGTTATTGCTATTTTTTCAAAATCACGTATGATTAATCGGTAACCTTACAATAGAGGAGCAATGGACAATAGTATATCTGTGGAGATACGTCAAATCTTAGAAGCAGATAGAAAGGGAAAATTGCCGAAACCGGAGAACATGACAAATTCTTCGAGTTGGTACATAACAGAACATGCTATGTACTCTCACTGATATCACAGTGGAGGAGCTATTGATTGAATTTTAGTAAAAAAATTCGAGTGATAGCGAAAAGCTGTCACTTTTTTTTGCCTCATGAATTGTAAGGATTAGGAGGATATATGATTGCATTTTTAGACTGGTTAAATGGTATTCTTTGGGGAGTACCGCTCATCGCCTTAATGATTATTACAGGCTTGTACTTTACAATTCGTTCAGGATTCTTTCAGTTCCGTCACTTTGGCTGGATTTTGAAGCACACCGTTGGAACACTTGCACAAAAAGATACAAAAGTTGCTGACGATAAAAAAGTGATTTCCCCTTTTGAAGCAATCTGTACTGCTGTTGGTGGTACTGTTGGATTTGGCAACATTGCTGGTGTAGCAACCGCTGTAGCAAGTGGTGGTCCTGGTGCTGTTTTATGGATGTGGCTGACTTCATTTTTAGGATTGATTCTAAAACAGGTCGAAGTTACACTTGGCTGCTACTATCGTGAAACAAATGACAATGGCGAAAAATTTGGTGGTCCTACTTACTACATGCAGAAAGGACTTGGTGAACAGCGTCATTGGGGAAACAAATGGAAAATCCTTGCGGTGATTTTCGGTATTGGTATTTTCTCAACATTCTTTATCACATCTAGTAACCTGACTGCTTCTGAAGTTGTTGCAGGTGCATTTAACTTCAATGGCATTACAGTATTTGGCTATTTCATTGATGGCAGAATCGTTGTTGGTGCCCTTCTTTGTTTAGCTACATATATTATCACTGCTGGTGGTACAAAAGGTGTTGCTTCTATCTTCAGTAAGCTTGTTCCTTTCATGAGTATTGCATATATCATCATGGGAATCTTGATGATCATTGTTAATATCAATGCTGTTCCAAATGCATTCTCTATGATTTTCACAAATGCATTTACTGGTACTGCTGCTGTTGGTGGATTTGCTGGTGCAGCTGTATCTAAAATTATTCAGACAGGTATGGCACGTTCCGTATATTCTAACGAAGCTGGTTGGGGTACTTCTCCAATGATTCATTCTTCAGCGGATACACCACACCCAATTGAACAAGGTTTATGGGGATCATTTGAAGTATTCTTTGATACATTCATCGTTTGTACGATCACTGCTCTATCTGTTATCTTAAGTGGTACATGGACAGATGGTGCTACTGGTGGTGCATTGGCATTGAGTGCTTTCAACCAAAGCTTTGGAACAGTTGGAAGTATCTTGCTGGCAATTATCATGGTTATTTTTACAGTCACTACTTCTGGTGGATGGTTTACATATTATCTTGCAATTCTTGAACATATTAATATGAAGAAAACAGCTTTCTCTGAATTATTAATTAAAGTGTTCTATGCTATCCGTTCCCTTCCTGGATTATTATGGACAATCTATCTTGTACATGCACAGAATACAGGATTTATCTGGACAGTTGTAGATATTACTTCTGCAATCCCTACATTTGTTAACGTCTTTGTTATCTTGCTTTTATCAAATGAATATTTTAGACTTTTAAAAGACTATAAAGCTAGATATATGGGAATTGGCGAAGTTGATGATAATACAGTCTTATTCTACGAAGACAAGAAAGTTGAGGACTAATCATGGATTTATTTTATAACGGCAACGTTTTTACTGGAGATAGCTTTGTTGAAGCATTTGTAGTAGATGGCAATCATTTTGTTGCGACGGGAAGCAGTGAAGAACTTCTTCAGCAATACCCTTCTGCAGCAAAGCATGACTTAAACAATAAATTTGTGTGTGCTGGTTTCAATGATTCACATATGCATGTATTAAATGATGGCTATGCATTGGAAACAATCCAGTTAGCAGATCATACTTCTTCTTTAAAAGCAATGAAGGAATATATTGCTGAAGAAGTTGAAAATCGTCAAATTCAAGAAGGACAATGGATACGTGCAAGAGGATGGAATCATGATTTCTTTACAGATGTGAATCGCTTCCCTACACGCTATGATCTTGATGAAATTACTCAAACAAATCCAATCTGTATTGTTAGAGCATGTGGACATGCTTGTGTTGTAAACTCCAAAGCATTAGAAATGATTGGCGTTGATAAGAATACGAAGCAAGTGGATGGCGGCAGATTTGATGTTGATGAAAATGGTGAACCATTAGGTATTTTCCGTGAAAATGCATTGGATCTTGTTTATGCAAAACTACCTCAGCCTACACGCGAAGAATTAAAGCAAATGTTAATTCTTGCAATGAAGCAATTGAATTCTTTTGGTGTTACTTCTGCCCAGACAGATGACTTTGTTGTGTTCCATGGTTTAGACTATCATGAAATCATTCAAGCTTATGAAGAATTAAAAGAAGAAGGTAAAATGACTGTGCGTATCAATCAGCAGAATCATTTTACAAACCTGAACAGTTTAAAAGAATTTGTTGAAGAAGGTCATTATACTGGCTTAGGTGATGAATTCTTTAGATTTGGTCCATTAAAGATGCTAGGTGATGGTTCTCTTGGTGCACGTACAGCATTTATGAGTGCTCCATATGCTGATGACCCTTCTACATGTGGTATTCCTGTATACTCTCAGGAAACATTTGATGAAATGATTGGCTATGCACATAGCCATAACATGCAGGTAGCAATCCACTCTATTGGTGATGGTATCTTGGATCGTATCATGAATGCGATTGAAAAAGCACAGAACGAAAATCCAAGAGAAGACGCTCGTCATGGTATTATCCATTGTCAGATTACTCGTCCAGATCAGTTAGATCGTATGGCTAAGTTAAATCTACATTGTTATGCACAGACAATCTTCTTAGATTACGATATCAAGATCGTTGAAGATAGAGTTGGCAAAGAAAAAGCTGCTTCCAGCTATAACTTCAAAACACTCATGAAGAAAGGTGTTCATGTATCCAATGGTTCTGACTGCCCTGTTGAACTACCTAACGTATTAGGTGGTATGCAGTGTGCAATTACGCGTTCTACATTGAAAGAGCATATTGGCCCATACCTTCCTGAAGAAGCATTTACAGTCAAAGAAGCAATTTTATCTTTTACAACAGAAGCTGCACGTGCTTCCTTTGAAGAAAAAATCAAAGGCAAGATTGAAGAAGGCATGCTTGCTGACTTTGTCATCTTAGATGAAAATCTATTTGAAGTAGATCCATATCACATCAATGATGTAAAGGTTCTACAGACATGGATGAATGGAAAACAAGTATATTAACGAAATAATGGCGCTCCAAAATTGGATGAGGTGTCAAGAAATTGATTTTCAAATAACATGAGGAATTGAATGAATTTCAACACCT
>CAKVBD010000066.1 GCA_934725105.1 uncultured Bulleidia sp.
CAGAAAACGAACGTTTACCGCAACACAATGCCCTTATAGGGCGAGAGCATACCACGTCTTTTAGGCGTGGTTATGATACAGTCTCTTTTCAACATCTTCTTTGAATTTAAGGAATGTTTCTTCAGAAAGATCGTGCTCGATTTTGCAGGCATCTTTTTGTGCAATTTCTTTATCTACACCTAAAAATTCAAAATAATCTGTGAGTACTTTGTGCCTTTCGTAAATTCTAGTTGCAATTTCTCTTCCTGGTGGAAGTAAAATCAATGAGCCGTCATGCTTCATTTCAATATACCCATTTTCGCGAAGCTTTTTCATAGCAACACTCACACTGGCTTTTGAAAATCCACGATCCTCTGCGATATCAACGGAATGTACGACTCCTTTTTTTTCTTCAATCATTAAAATAGATTCTAAGTAATCCTCAGCGGATTCATAAATTGGCATTGTCATATGTATTTTACCTCGTAACTATTATTGTATATGAAAATTAAAAAATGAAAAGCTAAGTGCAATTCACAAATGAGGAAAAATAATGATATGATATTTAACAAGAATAGTAGGAAGGTCTTTTCATGAATGTAGTTACAGATCCAGTTACAAAAGAAATGTTGATAGAAGCACTTCAGAAATTAGGTGTTTCTTCTAATCAAATACTTGAGGTACATGCTAGTTTGAGCTCTTTTCATTATGTAATTGGTGGAGCAAGAACGGTTGTAGATGCATTGATGGAATTGGCTGGAGATACGGGTACATTATTAATGCCAACACAATCATGTGATAACAGTGAACCAAGTGATTGGGAAAATCCTGCAGTTGCACCTGAGTTATACCGAACAGTTCGTGAGGCAATACCGCCATTTGATGCCAGTAAGTCAGATATCCTGTATATGGGCGCAATTGCAGAAAATTTCAGACATAGAGATGGAGTGATTATATCTAATCATCCAGAGGTTTCTTATGCAGCCTGGGGAAGATATGCAAAGTTATTATGTAATAGACAATCTTTACATTTTCCTCTTGCGGAAGAATCGCCTGCAGCTAGATTATATGAATTAAAAGGAAATGTTCTTTTATTTGGCGTTGATTTTGACAAGGCAACATGCATGCATTTGGCCGAGTATCGTTGCGAAGCTCGTCCAATACAAATTCATGGTGCATGTGTTGAGGGTGAAAATGGTCCAGTGTGGAAAAAATATTTGGATTTAGATATAGACAGCGAAGTTTTTATTAAAATCAGACAAATCATGCAAAGAAAAAACATGATTAAGCAAACAACAATTGGTGGATGCAAAATCATGTATTTCTCAGCTTCTCGAGCAATCGACGAAACAACAAGCTACTTGGAAAGAACACAAGTATACGAGTTATATCGTTAATCAATCTGCCAATGATGCTGGAGGTAAAAGGATGCAATATCCTTTGCGGCTTCCAGCATTTCTTTTTCGAAATCTTGATCAAATCGATTTTTGACTGGTGAATCCAAATCAATTTCCATAATTACTTCATCATTGACGATGACTGGAACACATAGTTCAGAACGACTTGCGGAATCACATGCAATATGATCTTTGATTGCAAGTACATCATCAATGCGTTGCACAGCTTTATCTCGATAGCATTTTCCACATACACCTTTTGTAAAAGGAATTGGTGAACATGCAGGTTTACCTTGGAAAGGTCCTACAACAAGTTGACCATTTTTTACAAAATAGAAGCCTACCCAGTTTAACTCACTGTAGCCATTCATAATGACACTTGAAATATTTGCTAGTGAAGCAATCATGTCGGGATCATTTAAAAATCCTCTAATTTGTTCGTTAATATATTTATTTTCCATGCAAATAATATAACACAATTATGTGAAAAAGTGTGATATACTAGTTGCGTGAACAGGGGTGCACAAATGTGCTGAGACTACACCCTTATCACCTGATCTAGTTTGTACTAGCGTAGGGAGTTCAGCTTTTTTTGAATTTTCTGCGCCTTCGAAATGGAGGTGTTTTTTTATGAAGAGAAGTACTACAAAGACCATTGCTTATTTAGCACTGTATGTTGCTTTATACATTGTGCTAAAGTATGTTGGAAATTTGATCCCATTTTTACAGATGCCAAATGGCGGTTCAATTGAACTTGAGCTGATCGCAGTATTCATCTGTTCTTATCATCTTGGCTGGAAGATTGGCATTGCTGATGCAATTCTGTCATGGCTAATGACAATTGTTCTTGGCTTCCCAATGTATTTTGTTCAACCGGTTCAAATTTTGCTAGACTATGTATTGCCTCTAGTGGTATGTGGTATTGCATCATTGTTGTGGCCAGTCAAAGAAACAAGCAAACCAGTAACAATTATTATGGGTGTTGTACTAGCAGCTGCAAGTTTCTTTGGTATTACGAATAGTTATTCTAATACAGCAGTTACATATATTGCGGGTGCGGTAATTGCTGCAGGAATGTTTGTATTTACATACTGGTATTTGAAAAATAAAAAGAAGTATGGAATTGTGATCAGTATGGTTTTGAAATATATCTGTCAGCTTTTATCCGGTGTATATTTCTGGTTCCCAGAAGGAAGTGCTGCAGGAAGTACAGAAGCATGGGCGTTTTCTGCAGGATATAATTTGTGGTATAACCTCGTAACTTTGGTGGTCTGTATCATTATCGTACCAACTTTGATTGATCGATTATCATCTGCAACAAATATTAAATTTAAAGCATAAATGCGTAGAAGCTTGTCAATTTTGATAAGCTTCTATTTGTTTTATAAAAAGATAATAGTAAAATAATAAAGCTGTTAGAAAGAAGGTAACTATGTATCCAACACCAGGAAGTTTTGTTCACATTCAGTCTTATAAACATGATGGTAGTTTACATCGTACTTGGTGTAAAGGATTTGTACTAGAAGCAGATGAAAAACATATTGTGGTTGTAACAGACCGTGCGTGGGTAATTGAAAGCGATGGGCGAAAGTGGCTGACAAGAGAACCTGCAGTCTGTTTCTTCTATACAGATAAATGGTTTAATGTTATATCAATGATACGTCATGCGGGCATATATTATTATGTCAACCTAGCATCACCATCTATTTATGATGGAGAAGCAATTAGAAATATAGATTACGATTTGGATGTAAAGCTATACCCTGATGGCGGATATCAGATCTTGGATGAAAATGAGTATGCTCAACACGCAAAAGAAATGGAATATCCAGAAAAAATCAAAAAAATTGTTGAAAAACAAATGGATTTATTGATTGAGATGATGGACAAAGAAGAAGAACCATTTTCACAAGCATGTATTGATCATTACTATCGTATGTATTTAGAAATGTATAAAGAACAAGAATAAGGCAGAAATGCCTTTTATTTTTTACAAAATTAAAATAAACACTTTACAAATAGTGAAAAAAGTGATAAATTCTATGCACATCCAAGATTTGGAGATACGCATCAGTTAACATAATTCATATAAAAAATCTGAAAAAAGATGTTGACAGAGAGTGCGGGAAGATGATATACTCATCGAGCACTGTTCGAAAGGGCAGTGAGGAAGTT
>CAKVBD010000067.1 GCA_934725105.1 uncultured Bulleidia sp.
GAGCGATTTTCTCGCTCTACTAATCATAAATTTAAAACATTTTATATTTTGAGGGACAAAATTTCTGGAAGTTAAGATTCATAGGTCAACGGTGCCACACCTGCAAATTTAATGATCTGAGAAGGCTTTGAATAGTTGTGTATATCTCCTAATTCTGCTAGAATCGAAGTACCAGAGAAATGTGAAATCCCTGGAATGGAGAGAATAGGAGAGTTGTTTTGGATGGAGAACTCTTCTATTTTTTTATCTATTTCAGCGATTTGTTCCTTGATGAGTTCAATCCGTGCTACCAGGTGCTTGATCTGAGTGGCTTCTGAACTGGATGGAAAGCCAATTGAATTTCTGGCTGCTTCCTTCAGTTCTTCAGCAGTAAGAGAGATGTGCTTGCCTCTGCCGGTATCAAAACATTTGCGAATTGTACGGATGTCTGCGTGTGCAATTGCATCAGCGCTTCCGAATTCTTTCAGTATGTTCATATACACAATTCCATATTTGGACTTGAATAAACTGTTGAATTCAGGAAATACGACATCTATGCACTTCTGCAGTCGATTTGTAAGTTGATTTTCTTCTTCCTTGAGATTGTGGTGTTCTCTAGTCAGCAGCTTCTGTTCATACAGATCAAAGCTGCTGTATTTTGAAATACGGTAAGATTTGACACGCTGACTGGAAGAAAGTACATCACAGATAGTCAAGGTATCCAGCTTGTCGTTCTTAGAGATCCCGCCCTGCATTTTGCGTGTAAGGTTAGTAGCAACAGGATTGATCAATGCAACTTGATAGTTTCTGTCTAGGAGAAACTTCAGTAAAGCAAGATTATAGTGACCTGTATCTTCCATACCGATGAGAATATCTTTCTGAGGTAAATGCTTAAAGGAAGAAAGCAGCGCATTGAATCCATCTCTGTTGTTTTTGAAGAATACAGGTTCAACAAGAATTTCACCTGTTTCCTTTTCAAGGAGACAGAAAGAGTGTTTGAGTTTACCAATGTCAATACCGACTAAATACATAAAAAATACATCCTTTCAAAAATAAATGCGATGTGTTTGATACCACAACACTTAAACCACAAAACCTGGTGCAAAATACGAATTCAAAGACTCATCTAACTAATCATTGTTCTGGAATAAGTCGTGGTAAGACCCTTTCTGAAGTAGTCAAAGCTACAGGGAGTGCTACAAATCCACATTCACATATTTCAATATTCTACAGGATACATCAAACCGTTATCAATCACGGTTAAACAGGATTGATAGAAAGGAAAGTGTATATTGCGAATGACTTGTTTTATGAGTCTTCAACAATATACCAGGAGTTATTAGAGATGAAATTAACTAATGTATTATGCGCTGGTTCTCTAGCATTTGCTCTTGTTGCATGTTCTTCAACAGCTGCAAGCTCAAAGAAGGAATCTGCTTCCGTTGCTTCTTCTACAAATGAAGAAAAGAAGGAAGAAGTTGCTACTGAAGGTAAATATGATGTAACTAACAACACAGGCAAAGAAGTTAAGGAATTATACTTCTATGATGCTACAGGTACAGACAAAGGTGAAAACTATGCTAAGGATGGTTTAGCTGATGGCGCTACAGTTACAGTCAATGTTAACGTTGATGAAGACAAGGCTGAAGGCTACGCTATGAAGGTTGAATACGTTACAGAAGATGGCGACGATGTCGTTGTATTCGAAAGCTTACACTTAGAAGAAGCACCTATGTACTTAAAGAGTGCTGATGATGTTAAGAGTGGTGCAACACCATTCTCAAAGCCTGAATAAGACTTCACAAAAGAGCAGAAATGCTCTTTTTTTCTTGCATCCTTTTTCAATCATACTAAAATAAAAAACATAAAGAAGGTGATGTTATGAATAAAATCAACAACGCGATTGATTGCATCATTCACGCTCATCATTATGTACAACGGAATGAAAAAGCATTTTTAGACCATGATATCAGTGCATATATCGCTGATTACGCTAGAACATTCTATAATCATCAAGATCATTTCTCATCAAACGAAGATCTTGCCATTGAAGAATATATCATTGAAGAACATGCATCCACACCTGTTGTTTCCAGCAATGAATGGCTCATTGGTACACTCATGCCTCACTCTGTCATTTATCTTTCGATTATTAAATTAGATCAGGATTTATATTATCGCTATCGTGAATGCAAAGCCTATCAGAAAGCATGTAATCGTGACTTAACACGTGAAGAAATTGCACAATTTCTCTGTAACGACAGCAGCTATACAAACCGCACGCTCAAAGAACATCCAGAATATAACTATCCAGCATTTGTATACGCATATCAATACAAAGATACATATCAGTATGGTGCAATGTTTCCAGGATTTCCTGGAGTTTCAGGCAGTGGCAAAGATCCACAGGCTGCACTTGTTGATGCATACCAAAGACTTTCAACATTCATGTAATATTCACATAGATACCATTTTCACACCATAATTCATCTGTATAGTATTTCTTGTCAGATAGAGATATCTGATTACATCATTCCCAAAACTAACCCTAAATGAAAAAGATGTCATTACCCCTCGACATCTTTTTCTATGCATATCTTTTAAATTCATATATTCTTCACATCTATGCCATGTTTCTAACATAATTGAAAACTATAGTAATATTTGTCAGATAGAAATACCTGACAGACTCTTTTTTCAAAATCTACTCCCTAACAATGAAAAGATGCTGTTATAGGCATCTTTTTCAATTCTTAAGAAATGTTTAATTCAGCTAACTTTCACATTTATCCCATTTTTATACCACAATTCATCACTATAGTATTACTCGTCAGATAGAGATATCTGACTACATCATTCCCAAAACTAACCCCTAAAAAGAAAAGATGTCATTACCCCTCGGCATCTTTTTCTTTCCTTATATTTGTTCATGAAATCTTCACATAAATACCATTTCTATAACACAATCCATCTGTATAGTAATACTTGTCAGATAGAAATATCTGATTACATCATTCCCAAAACCTAACCCTTAAAAATAGAAAAGATGCCTACTCCCCCCTGGCATCTTGAGCGCTGTCGAAAACTCTAAAAAGTTGGTAACAGCGCTCTTTTCTTTATGCCAACTTTTTGAACTTTACCCCCA
>CAKVBD010000068.1 GCA_934725105.1 uncultured Bulleidia sp.
ATCCACACTAAAAAAGAGGAAATTCTCCATTTTACGAGTTTTTCCTCTTTTTTTGAGCTGTTTCAACTGTTACAGCCTCTTTTTTTTACTTTCTAACAAAGCCACTCTTGATAGCTTCTTCCTTGACTGCGTTTGCAACAGTAGGCACAACACGTGGATCAAATGGAGAAACAATGATATGTTCTCTTGTCAGCTCTTCATCTTTAATTAATGATGCGATACCAATCGATGCAGCAATCTTCATTTCTTCTGTGATCTTTGTTGCCTTTGCATCTAATGCACCTCTAAATAAGCCTGGGAATGCAAGCAGATTATTTACCTGGTTTGGATAGTCTGATCTTCCTGTACCAATGATATAGGCACCTGCTTCCTTAACTTCTTCATATGTAATTTCAGGTTCTGGATTTGCCATCGCAAATACAATATTTCCTTCATTCATAGAAGCAACCATTTCTTTTGTAACAATGCGTGGAGCAGATACGCCAATAAAGATATCTGCACCTGCCATTGCTTCTTTTAAGGAAGCATAATGCTGATGATCTAGATTGACATAGCAAAGCAGCTCTTTCTTAAGATCATTGTAGCCTTCACTATGATCTGGATCCAGGCATCCATCTACATCAAAGGCATAGATCTTATGGAACCCATACTGATACAGCATACGAATAATACTGGAACCAGCTGCACCACATCCAGAAATGACAACCTTCTGCTCTTCCGGCTTTGCCTTTTTCAAACGCATACAGTTAATGAGTGCTGCAAGTACAACGATTGCAGTGCCATGCTGATCATCATGGAATACAGGAATACTGCACTCTTCAATGAGTCTTCTTTCAATTTCAACGCATCTTGGTGCACTGATATCTTCTAGATTGATTGCACCGAAAGATGGTGCAACCATTTTACAGAAACGAATAATTTCTTCTGTATCTTTCGTATCAATGACAAGCGGCCACGAATCAATATTCGCAAATCGCTTCATCAATAAAGACTTTCCTTCCATGACAGGAAGGGCAGCTTCTGCACCAATATCACCAAGTCCTAAAACAGCAGTACCATCACTAATGACCGCAACAGTATTTGCACGATTCGTATAGACATAGCTCATTTCTTTATCTTCATGGATCTTACGGCATGGTTCTGCAACGCCAGGTGTATATGCAAGGGATAAGTCTTTTGCATCTTCACAAGGCACCTTTGCTTCAACCTTTAATTTACCATGATACTTTTCATGCAACTTCAATGATTCATCATAAACACTCATGCTTCTTCCTCCATATCATAAATATCATTTCCATCAATATCACATCCAACAAAACATGGGAAATCTTTCACTTCCAGTTTTGTAACTGCTTCTGCAAGAAGCTCTTCAAAAGCAACCATTTCTCTTTTGATAATGCAGTGAGATAATAATGCACCAACCCCACCAGCACATACAAAATAAATCATTTCATGCTCTTTGATTGCCTGTTTCACTTCATCACTTCTTCTGCCTTTTCCAATCATGCCTTTCATTCCACACTCCGCAAGTGTTTTTACATATGGATCCATTCTACTGGAAGTTGTTGGTCCACTAGAACCAATCACCTGTCCACTTCTTGCAGGTGTAGGTCCAACATAATAAATCGTTGCACCATGCAGATCAAATGGCAATAGTTCATGATTTTCAATCATTTCTACAAGTTTTTTATGTGCAGCATCTCGTGCTGTATAAATTGTTCCATTCAACAATACCGCATCTCCTGCATGCAGATTTCTAATATCTTCTTCCTTCAGTGGCAATTGAATTGTTTTCATGAAATCACCTTCTTTGCATGTCTGCACACGTGGCAGCATATATTTACCGCAACAGGAAGTCCAGCAATATGTGTTGGTGCCTGTTTGATCTGGATCTTCAATGCGGTTGTTGCACCATGGAAACCCATAGGGCCAATCTTTAACGCATTGGCTTCTTCTAATAATGTATCTTCTAAAGCTTTATAGCGAGGATCTGGATTGGATTGATCAATGGAGCGAAGCATTGCTTCCTTAGATAACTTCGCACAAAGATCAAATGTTCCACCAATGCCAACGCCAACAACAAATGGAGGACAGGCATTTGGTCCAGCATTTTTAATTGTTTCTAAAACAAACTTCTTTACACCCTCTTCACCATCTGCAGGTGTCAGCATTTTCAAGGCAGATTTATTTTCAGAGCCAAATCCTTTAGCCATCACTTCAATTTCAACGTGATCTCCTTCAATAAAATCAGTATAGAGAATCGCTGGTGTATTATCTTTTGTATTCTTTCTTTCATACAGTGGATCATCGACACTGCTTGCACGCAGATAATTTTCTGTATACCCTTTTCTAACACCTTCATTCACTGCTTCATTGATATTTCCACCAACAAAGTGAACATCCTGACCAACATGCAGCCATACGATCATTAGACCAGTATCCTGACATAAAGGAATTCTTTCCTTCTGAGCAATTTCTGCATTACTTAAAAGCATATCCATGACTGTTTTTGATTTTTCATCCCTTTCATTTCTGGATGCTTTTTGAATTGCATTGAAAACAGCGGGATCATAGATACACGCAATATCCGCTGCCATAGAAGCAATTGCTTCTGTGATTTGATTTACATTGATTTCTTTCATGAGTAAATTTTCTCCCATTCTTTTCGGTATTTCAAGAGATATGGGATACTCACTCCTCTAAGAACCGTACG
>CAKVBD010000069.1 GCA_934725105.1 uncultured Bulleidia sp.
ACCTACAAGGTTCATGTCCATTTCAGCAATACCAGCACAGAAACCATGAGCGATAAAATCAAGCGTATGCTCAAAAATGAAATTCAGCAGATGTGACAGACTGATAAACGAAGCCGCCTTGTGCTAAACTGATGATGGTACGCACCAAAATTTTTGTCAAGGAGGACACGAAAATGCTTTACACAGAAAAAGAGAAGCATGAAATTGAACGAGTAAAGGAGGTCTTTGCGGAACATCTGCGGCAAAGCCCTGATTTTGAACTGCTCTGGTCGGACAAGGTAGGCTATGTCTGGCTGGCGATTGGCGTAAATCCAGTCTATGTGGATACCGGTATCAGAATCGAATCTGCCGCCGATCTCTGTTACAGGTGTTTGGACGATGTAGCTACGGATGTTTTATATATGACGGGCAACGATCACGCGCTGGAAGCAGCCGACCCGCTGGAATTGGCCGAAATCAAGCGGCGCTGGGAGCCATATATCAACCAGCTGCCAGACTATGCGTATCTCTGCAAAGACCTGCTGAACGGAAAAATGTAATCTATCAAACGAGGTGTCAGGAGCCATACGGTGCTTCTGGCACCTTTTTTGTGAATTTGATTAAAAAGTCCTTGACAATTTGTCTCTGGTGAAACAACAAAATTCAACTTGAAATCAAGTAATTTTGAACTGTCAAATTAACCGTCGAAATCACCTCCATAGCAGATGATAACACTCAACATTCTTCTGAAAATGCAAAACAAGAATGTAGGTTTTCATACAATTTTATTTTGTATAATTCTTACATTCTTATTTTAGATTTTGCATATACCTTCTGTTTCTATGAAAATTGTAACACTCTTTATTGATAATATTCTGTTTTTGAATCATTGCCTTAAGAATTATTTAAATGAATTGATTCCATTAAGAAGCAACTGCAATTCTTTGAATTTGTTAAAAAATTATCAAATTTTTTGGATGTATACGCTTTCGTGCCAGGCAATCTCTTCATTTTTTGAAATCTTAGCGTTATGATTATTTGCGAGGTAAAAAATTATATGGAAAAGACATATCGTGTATTTGTGGTGAACCCAGGATCTACTTCAACGAAAGTTGCATATTTCGAAAATGAGAAATGTGTTGTTTCAAGAAGTATCTTTCACGATTCATCAAAGTTGATGACATACGAAACAATTAATGATCAGTTAGATTATCGTATGTTTGGTATCCGAAAGTTTTTGAGTGATTCTCGTATTGATCTGCATGGCATTGATGCTGTTGTTGGTAGAGGTGGTCCATGTTATGCATGTGAAAGCGGCACATATGAAGTAGATGATAAGTTGATCAAAGACACAAGAGAAGTCAAAGGTCATTTCTATCATAGTTCCATGTTAGGTGTGCAGCTCGCAAAAGAAATTGCGAATCGTTATGAATGTATGTGTTTGATGGTTGATCCACCAATCGTTGATGAATTGTGTGATCTAGCTAGAGTGACAGGTGTTAAAGATACATATCGTCGTGCAACTGCCCATACATTAAATGCAAAAGCTACAGGTCGCGTATATGCAAAGGAAATTGGCAAGAAGTATGAAGATCTGAATTTGATCATTGCACATATTGATGGTGGTATTTCTATTACTGCACATGATCATGGAAGAATGATCGATGGTAATGATGCTGGTGGTGGGGAAGGTCCATTTACACCTACACGTATGGGATCTATGGCAGTCACAGATGTACTAGATTATCTGTTTGATAAAGATCCAAAAGAAGTTAGAACACTATGCTCCCAGCGTGGTGGATTGTCCAGCTGGTTTGGCACTTCTGATTCCTCTAAGATCTATTATGAAATGATTCGTAGAGGGGATAAAAAAGCTGAAAGAGTCTGGAATGCGATGATCTATCAGTGCTCTAAGTGGATTGCGATGATGTCTGCTCCATTAAAGGGTAAAGTAGATGCAATTCTTTTAACAGGTGGATTATTAAGAATTCCTGGTGTCATTGATACAATTACAGAAGATGTTGGCTGGATTGCACCTATCAAGGCATATCCTGGTGAATTTGAACATGAAGCAATGGCTTATGCTGCCTTACGTGTTCTAAGAGGCGAAGAAAAACCTAAGAAGTATACAGGCAAGCCTGTATGGACTGGTTTTGATGATTAAGTGATGTGAAAAAGCATCACTTTTTTGATATCTCAAGTTTTACAGTAAAAGTGCTAAATAAAGCATATTTATGCGATATTTAGCACTTTTTGTGTGTACAGTAT
>CAKVBD010000070.1 GCA_934725105.1 uncultured Bulleidia sp.
GGTTTATCTCGTCTCCCTGTCACGGAGAAGATCGCGAGTTCGAATCTCGTCAGAACCGCCATTCATGCGAGTGTAGTTCAATGGTAGAACGCCACCTTGCCAAGGTGGACACGGCAGTTCGATTCTGCTCACTCGCTCTTTTTTTTATGTTTAAAAGCTATGGCATATTTGTCATAGCTTTTGCTTTAGATGTGAGCATTATAGTAATCTAAGATATCTTTATAATACTTCTCTCGAATTTCTTTTGTTGCATTAAAAATCTCATGTTTAGAATCTTTATATTCCAATAGCGTTACATTCGGATTCTTAGCATCAAATGCATTTTGTCCACCTGCTTTAACCATATGATCTTTTTCTGCCTGTAATAACAATACTGGTGTTTTTACTTTTTTGATATTTTTCATGATCTTCGCTGTTGCTTCTTTTCCAGCTCTGATCCATCCCCATGTGCCACCCCATGTCTGATACATAGGCTCATTTGTTCTTAGATTAAATTGATATTCATAACGATCTTTATCCAGCATAGAAGAATGTTCAAAGTCAGGAATTGCATTGAATGGTTTTTGGGATGGTCCAAATTCCTGTGATACATCTACAACTTTTGAATACGCAGATAATACATCCACCGCTAAATCAGGTACTTTTCCATAGTTCATCATTAACATTGGAGAAGATAAGACAGCACACGTAAAATCATCTGGATACTCTTCTAAATACAACGTAGATACCGCACCACCCATACTATGTGCAAATAAGAACAGTTTCTTTCCTTGTGATTTCTTCTTTACAACCTGTTCGACAAGTGCATGTACATCCATGACATATTCTTCAAAGTCATTTACATGCACTCTAGAATCATTATAGATATCTGTGTGTTGAGATTTCCCATGTCCTCTGAGATCAATATAGAACACATTAAATCCAGCCTGAAAGAAACGATATGCATTCTCATGATGCTTTCCAAAGAATTCTGTAAAGCCATGAATCATCAAAATAGATGCTTTTGCATCATCTCTCAAAGCTTCATAGTAATGGATCCTTGTTTGATCTCCACTTAAGATATCCCCTTCTTGTATATTATTTTCTAAAAATGGTTTTAATTGTTTTTCGACGAATTCTTTATATTCCTGTTTCATATTTTTCAATTACCTTTTTGATACGATCCGGATAATTTGTGATTAAAGTATTCACACCATATTTCAAGCACATCAATGCAATCTCTTCTGTATTGACAGTCCATACATTAACATCTAAATGATACACATTGCATTCTTCCATAAAGTCAGGAAGACGAAGATTATATGCTGCTGGATGCAATGCATTTACATGATGTTCATAGCCATACAATGGCATATCTAATGGTCCATCACTATAAAGAAATGCTGTTTTCGCATTTGGATCAAGTTCTTGAATCTTCATGATGGAATAATGATTAAATGAAGAATAGATCACACGATCTTCAAATCCTTCTGCATGTGTTAAAGCAACAATCTTTTCTTCAATGCCTTCATAATCAAAAATACCTGTTTTCAGTTCAATATTAATTATTAGATTTGTAGGCTTCAACAGTTCAAATACTTCCTTCATTGTAGGAATACTGACTTTTCCAAGTTCTTTAAACTGATAAGAAAAATCCATTTCTTTCAATTCAGCTAATGTATAATCTTTCAGCCATCCTTTTGCATTTGATGTACGATCTAACTCTTCATCATGGCAGACAACGATTTCTCCATCCTTGCTTAATTGAATATCCAGCTCAACACCATCTGCACCTAATTCCACTGCCTTTTGAAAAGATGGCAGCGTATTCTCTGGCATATAGCCACTTGCCCCACGATGGGCCCAGACTTTTGTTTTCATATTATGTTTCCTCCGTCTATTATCATACATTTTATTGTAATACAATAGACATATTTAACAAAATTTTCACATTCCTCTATATCAATTTTTTAATTATTAAGAGATAATATCTCAAGTTTTACAGTAAAAGTGCTAAATAAAGCATATTTATGCGATATTTAGCACTTTTTGTGTGTACAGTAT
>CAKVBD010000071.1 GCA_934725105.1 uncultured Bulleidia sp.
TCTTGTTGTGTGCAGTAAAGGCATTACGAACGCGAAATAATGCAGCATTACGAAGACACTTTGCCTTGTGAGCAAAGTCATCCAGATATGCATACAGCTCATGATTTTCGGTTACATAAATCCTGTCAGTTCTATACATCGGTCGTAACATTGTTCCTTTCTGTTGAATACACTAATATTATAACATATAATATTATTAGTCGTATAGGGAATGTAGAGCATGTTCAAGAAGGTCAAAGATAAACCATATTACACAAATAACCATAGCTGTTTTCTTCTAACAGCTCACTTGGTATTGGTAACCAAGTACAGAAATCCTGTTTTGCAAGGAAAAGTAAAAAAATATGTATATCAGCTAATACGTGAAACTATGGAAACAGAAAATATTACCATCCGTGAAATGAATGGTGAAGCAGATCATGTTCATATTCTGTTTGATTATGCACCAGATGTAAAGCTGACAGAACTTGTTAATAAAATTAAATCCAGAACTTCAAGACTTGCAAGACGAGATTACCCAGTAGAGGTCGAGAAATATTATTGGAAACCGCTTTTCTGGACAAACAGTTACTTTTTGGGGTCCGTGGGTGTCAACACAGCAGAGATAGTCGAAGAGTACATCAAGAACCAGTAACGCTGAATTCACCACCGCCCTATGAGGACGGCGTGCTCTTCTAAAACGCTAATAGAAAAGAATAAAGCATACAGCCATTCCATGATCTCCTTTTACAAAAGTTACAGATAGCCAAGGGAAAGCAATCATAATCATTGTTGTAAGCAATAACCACAATCTTATCTTCTTCATATTTATCGCGTTACAAAATTTAAAATGATATAAAGGAGTAGCATATGTACAGGATAGAATGCATAGCATAAATACTGAAATGGTTTTGTATGATAGCCTTGTCTACCACGATACATCCAGATAGGAATGAGTGCCAGTAATGCAAGTCCCTGCTGACATAGTTCAAACTCCATACCAAAGATTGTCATTGGATACATCAATCCACCAAGAATTTCTACATTGATCCAGTAGAGTGCTAGAATTTGTCCAATCAGACACCACCATTTTCTTTGATGAAAGAAGTAGAGTACAAATATGGTTAATACACCAGCACCATAATAATCTACCATGCTTAATGTACCTAATAGAAATCCAGCAATGATCACAATCAATGATGTTAAAGCATACAACCATAGTTTGTTTGTTTTCCTTACTGTTTCCATGAAATGAATTCCACAAAGGCCAATCAAAAATGTCCATATAACATTCTGGTGAAATGGATAGAACACTGTTCCTCCATACATGAGATCAAATGGAATTTCTGAAAGTAAAGCAAATAGTAATAATCTCTGCATATATTTTTTGAAGTTGTGTGTATGAAAATATCCTTCTACACTCATAAAAGCAAAGATTGGAAAGGCAATACGACCAGCACATGTCAACCAGTCCATTGAAGGAAAGAGCGTAGCCCATAAATGATCCATCAGCATCAATATCATAGCTAATACATGCAAAGCAGCTGCACTGATGTCAATTTTTTTGAATGTATCCATGAAATATGTTCTCCTTAGAAGCATCATGATTATATCAACTTTCAAATATTTCACAAAACAAAAAAAAGATGAGTTTTACCTCATCTCTTACTTACCTCTTCTTCTAGCCTTACGAGCTGCTTCACTCTTAAGCTTTCTCTTGATTCCAGGTTTTACATAGTATTCTCTCTTACGAGCTTCTGCTAATGTACCATTACGGCTAACCTGACGCTTGAAGCGGCGTAATGCATCATCTAGATTTTCATTTTCTTTTACGACTACTCTTGCCATTGTTACTCACCGCCTTTCTCATCCGAGCTCATCTATAATATCAAATTCAAAGCCTTTTTGCAAACTTATTTTTTGAAATCTTTTAATGTTGTCGTTACTATTCACCGATAAACAAAAATAAATAGAACAGGTAAACGATACTTAGCAGTATCAGATCCTGTTCTGTTTTT
>CAKVBD010000072.1 GCA_934725105.1 uncultured Bulleidia sp.
GAAGGATTTATTTTTCATTATCTCTCCGCTAAAGCTTTGCCTGACCCCAAGACTATCTTGGGGTTTTTTTAGCCAAAGAAGGCTTTTCAGTATCGCTGAAAAGCCTGTATTTATGCCTTATTCTTTATCTAGCTGATCGAGTTTTTCATTTAAGAGTTCAATCAGTTTTTCTTTGTCTCTAATTTTCGCAAATGTTTCTTTTTCGTCTGTTTCCTGGATACTTCCTTCCTTCAACAAGAAATATTCTCTTCCAAGCTTTTCATATGCTTTGGATAATTCTCTTGCATTATGGCCAATTTCACTACGAATTTCAGCCTTTCTTTTTTCTGTATCCAGTTTCTTCAGCACTGTTTCTGTTGTTTCCTTCATTGCTTTGAGTGCTTCATCTTTCAATGTATTGAATCTTTCTGTAAAATCTTTTTCTTTGTTTTCTGACATTTCTAGTCCTTTCCTGATCTTTCAATAAGATCAATGATGATGTCCTTGATTTCATCATCACCTGCTTCTTTTTCTTCTACCAAAGTAAGAATTCCACTAACGAGAATATCTGCATAATACTTTGGGTGAACAAACTGTAAAGTTCCGTCTTTCATTCCTTCTTCAAATAGATCACACAATCCATCAATAGATACTTTCTTTGCTTCTTCAATGGATCTAGATGAAAGTGGTGTTAAATCTACATCCTCACCTTCAACCTGACGTGTCAATACACGAAATGAATGTACGCAATTTGTTATATACTGCTCTAGACGTTCTTCATACGTATCTTTATCCATAGATGCATTCATCATTTCATTAAATAATTCGTTATACTTTTCGCTGATTGCATCAATGACATCGTCTTTTGATTTAAAGTAGTAATAGAATAATCCCTTTGCGACGTTCATTTCCTTCACAATAGAATTGATTGTAGTATCTACGATTCCATGTTCACGGAACAATTTCTCAGCTGCTTCAACAAATTCATTTCTTCTTTCTTCACTATCTTTTGTCTCTGCCATAATGCCTCCTCTAGTTGAAGTATAGCACTGACTGAGAGTCAGTCAAGTGAATAATTCTTTTTTTGTGATATACTAGATGCATGAAATTATTATGTCCAATATGTAATGAAAAACTAGTCAAAGTAGATAGACAGGCAAGATGTGCAAATAACCATTCATTTGATTATGCAAAGCAAGGATATCTGAACTTATTGATCAAACAGTCCGTTGACCATGGTGATAACAAAGAGATGGTACAGGCAAGAACACAGTTTTTAAATTCTGGTGGATATGCCTTTTTAAAGCAGGAACTTGTCAATCTAACAAAGAAGTACGATTCACATGTTTTATGTGATCTAGGATGCGGGGAAGGATATTATACTTCAGGCTTTGCAGCTGAGGAAAAGTATGGCTTTGATATGAGCAAGGAAGCATTAAAGCACGCAAGCAAGAATGATCCATCTACACAATATGCAGTTGCTTCTATCTTCCGTCTTCCTTTGGAAGATGCATCTTGTGATACTGCAGTCACATGCTTTGCCCCATTTGCGAAAGATGAGATTGAAAGAGTATTAACGCAGGGCGGCAGATTCTTCTTTGTTTCCCCTGGTCCAAAACATTTATTTGAACTGAAGCAATTGATTTATGATACACCATATGAAAATGAAATGAAGGATCTGGAAACAACGCTTGTAAAGGAAGAAGAATACTTCATTTCAAATACATTCCATTGTGAAAAAGAAAATCTCATTTCTTTATTTAAGATGACGCCATATTACCACAGAACTAGAAATGAAGATCTTGATAAGATCAATCATCAGGATGGAATGGATATTACTGCCGAATTCTTAATTCGTGTCTATCAAAAAGGGGCTGTAACAGTTGAACAAATTTAAAGTTCAAAGCTGTTGCAGCTTTTTCTATACATTCTAAAAGCAGTCAGACTGATGTTTCTGCGATAAAAAAAGGCGCATGTAATCATTTTTGCGCATTATAAAAACAACTATGAACAT
>CAKVBD010000073.1 GCA_934725105.1 uncultured Bulleidia sp.
AGAAGTTAAGCACATCAGCGGCAAAAATAGCCTTGCGGTGAATCGAGCACGTTGCCAGGTCTTTGCTTTTTTTTTATCTGTAATACAGAATTATTGAATACTTGAAAAAGAGTAGAGAAATGTTATTTAGTCTCTACTCTTTTTAGTATTTCATTTTTAGTTATCTGCTCGATTATAGTTGCATTTCATATGCTTGCTTCTTTCAAGTAATACATTGTTTAATGCCTTTGTTGCTTCTTCTTTTGCCATTTCAGCAATTGCTTCATTAGCTTCGTCGATGAGTGAATAGTCATTTTCTTTCATCATCTTTTGATCGTAACAACGGATTATTTCATGTGCTCTTGCAGCTACTGCTCCTTGATAACGTTCTACAAGCTGAATAGATGCAGCATAATCAGCGTCAGCTAATGCACCAATCAATCTGCTTACCCAGTAGAAACTGTTTGAATCTACATCTAATGTTGTAGCACTCACATACTTTGGTAACTTCTTTGCATTTGTGTAGAATGGTATAACAACATTGAATGGGTTTGGCCCAAAGCAAATCCATTCAATTGCACGGATTTCGTTAGGCAGTTCATTTCTAATCTGGTTAATAGACATAAATCCAGTTCTTGCGATACCAATTGTTCTATACATGCCTTTTTTATCTGAATGTGATGAAGAATATGGATTATATTCTGTTCCTTGATAATATGATGAAAGAATATATTTAATATCTTCGACTGTGATCTTTCTTTCTGGAACTAGTGCCCAAGGAATATCATCGCTTTCTGGAGTAAAGTCTGCGTTTTCGCCATCCCAGATATATGTTCTTGGATTAAAGTAGCGCGCCATATACCAAGCACGAGGTGTATTATATACATGATCCTGATCAGAATGAGATCCAAAGATCAATCTTGGATTGAACTCTCCATCATTATTTGTATCTAAATGATTTTCTGAAATAAATTCTTTCAAGTCTTTAGAACACATATTTTCTTTTTGTTCACCAAAGGCATCTTCAATATCAAAACGATCTAAACCAAATTGATTTGGCATAATGACATATTCTTCATCTTTCACTTTTCTAGCAATCCAATGATGACCACCAATAGATTCAAACCACCATATTTCATCTTTGTCATTAAATGCAATGCCATTAGATTCATATGTACCATATTTTTCAATTAGAGAAGCTAGACGAATCACACCATCTCGAGCGGAATGAATATATGGGAGCACAAGAACAACAAGATCTTCTTCTCCAATACCACCAATCACATCTTTTTCTTTTTTACTCTTCGCTTTTTTATACTTTACAAGAGGATCTGCTCCTAAAGTACGTGCATTACTTGTAATTGTTTCTGTCGCTGTCATACCAATATTTTCTTCGTTGATTCCAGCTGCAGCCCAAACTCCTTCTTTTTTATCAACATTCGGAGAACATGTATATCTCATTCCGTCTTCAGGAAGATCAATTTCAACATGTGAAATCACAGATTTGTATTTGCGAGATTGTTTTTTAGGATCAACAACAACCAATTTTTTTACATCATAGAAACCATCGTCGTTTCTAGCAATCATAGTTGATCCATCGTTACTTGCTTTTTTACCTACTAATATTGTTGTACAAGCCATAAAAAATACCTTCTTTCTAATAATGGTATTCTACTACTTTTTTTATACAGGAGTGAAAAATAGCATTGAAGCAAAAAATTAATAAAAAATATCCTTGCAAAGAGGTGATAAAGAGAGTATATTCAGAAGGCCGCACAGAAGAGGGAACAGAATCTGGAAAAAATCTGAAAAAAGATATTGACAGAGAGTGCGGGAAGATGATATACTCATCGAGCACTGTTCGAAAGGGCAGTGAGGAAGTTCTTTGAAAACTG
>CAKVBD010000074.1 GCA_934725105.1 uncultured Bulleidia sp.
TGGGGGTAAAGTTCAAAAAGTTGGCATAAAGAAAAGAGCGCTGTTACCAACTTTTTAGAGTTTTCGACAGCGCTCAACTCATAGGAGGGGTATACAAATGAACGCTATTATTAGCACAGTATTTTGGGTTATTGTTATTGCACTCGTATTATTTCTTGTATTCTCATGTGCAAACATTGTCCCACAACAACACGCATACGTCATTGAACGACTCGGTAAATACCGTACAACATGGAATGCTGGATTACATTTCAAGATCCCTGTCATTGATCGTATTGCAAGAAAAGCACTGTTAAAAGAACAGGTTGCTGACTTCGCTCCACAGCCAGTTATCACAAAAGATAACGTTACAATGAGAATTGACTCCGTTGTATATTTCAAAGTCATGAATCCACATGATTATGCATACGGTGTTGAAAATCCAATTATGGCAATGGAAAATCTCACAGCTACTACATTAAGAAATATCATTGGTGATATGGAATTAGATGCTACTTTAACATCTAGAGAAAACATCAATGAAAAGATGCTTCAGACAATTGATTATGCAACTGACCCATGGGGCATTAAAGTTACAAGAGTTGAATTGAAGAACATCGAACCACCTGCAGCCATTCGTGAAGCAATGGAAAAGCAGATGAAGGCAGAACGTGAAAAACGTGCAAATATCTTAACTGCAGAAGGTGAAAAACAATCTATGATCCTTGAAGCCGAAGGTCACAAGGAATCTAAAGTCTTAGAAGCTGAAGCCGCAAAACAGGCAACGATCTTAGCCGCAGAAGCAGAAAAAGAAAAGGAAATCAAAGAAGCTGAAGGTAGAGCCGAAGCAATCCGTGCCGTTCAGCAGGCAACTGCAGATGGCTTACGTGCAATTAAAGAAGCAGGTGCAGATGATTCTGTCATTCGTTTAAAGGCATTAGAAGCATTTGAAAAGGCTGCAAATGGTCAGGCAACAAAGATCATTGTACCTAGTGATATTGCAGGAATGGCTGGTCTAGCGAAAGGAATCGTTGAAGTCGCAAAAGAGGATAAATAATTATGTTCTTCACATTTCTTGTTATCCTTGTCGTATCCATTGCGGTAATGTCGGCTTTTACAAACACTCTAAAAGATCCAAGGATTCCACCAAAAGTAAAGCCATTCAACTATCCATCAGTGGAAAAGAGTCATGCATTTCATGAACCTGTTGGACAATTTGAAGAAAATCATGCAGATCGTGTTGGAAGAAGACTCATTTCTCATCCAGAAGCAGAACCTGGATATGTTGTATTAAATGGTGTCAAGCATCGCATAGAAGACTGCAAAAATCTATAAACAGATTTCGAGCATTGTAGTTGAAAAAGTGTCTAACAAAGGACTATGCTATTTACTCGAAAGCTAACTATATAAAAGTCAACAGAAATTGATGAAAAAGTTTGAAAATGAAATTCTTTGAACAAGTTAGTTTCAGAAGGTATCTGTTCTTTGAAAATGTGAATATTCAGGCATGATGAAAACAACTTCAGCAGAAGTTATTGAATGTAATTCAATTGTTTCTATGTCTATCGCAATAAAGCTGGATCAAACTGTGTACCTGTGCTTAATAGGTGATAGATGACTCGCATGAGTTTTCTTACACAGTGACCCTGTGCACACCTGTGTCCTTTTCCCTGGGCTATCTTCAGCAGATAGAATTTCCTGAAAACGGGATTGTACTGTATGACAGGTGTAATGATCTGATACAGGGTCTTTCTGAGGTATTTACAGCCTTTCTTTGTAATGGCAGTGTGTTGTGCGGTAAACTGTGATGATTCATTCTTAACTTCCAGAAATTTTATCCCTCAAAGTAAAAAAGCCAACAGTTAAAATGATATTAATTGTTGGTTCTTTTAT